>CAVECM010000193.1:0-2053 GCA_963614095.1 Bacteroidaceae bacterium | reverse complement strand
TTGATGTTATCGAGAAGGTTCTGCAGGACAGAGCAGGAATGCTGCTTGAATAAAAGCATATTGATTTTTAACCGTAAATCTCAGATTGGCGGGAAATCAGCAGCTGAAGAGAAAAAGTTTTGAAATAAATATAATGGAAAATATTGCAAAAATATCATAATAATAGTAAAATAAAATCCGAAAAGCCAGAGACACGGCGGACGGAAGCTCCCTGGAAAGGGAGGTGATATTATGATTACATACGAAGCTTTAAGTGCAGTATGCACAGCAGGTCTATTGGTAGTCGAAATAATCGCCTTGTTGAAAAACAAGCACTAGGCTTTTACATAAAGTAAAAACTCCGTCCAGACCCTCATAATGTGACGGAGTTTTTACACCCACATTTTGGGAGCAGCCGTTCATCGGCCTCTCTTTTATAATAAAACTATACAGCCCCGGAGTGGTCCTGTCAATACCTTAATCACGGCAATCCGGCGACAGCAGCGGCCGTTTTCTGCTGTCGGAATTGTAATGCCGGAGGCGTTGACTTATAATGAAACTGCTCCAGATTTAACAGGCAGAACCGAGTCGGGGGGATGAGAAGGAGGACACCATGACAGATGGTCTTGTCATAGCATCGGTAAAAAAATCAGCACAGGATTTTCACTGGCATACAGGCGTTGAAGTGAATTTTGTTCTGCAGGGAAGCATGACCGTGTCAATCGGTACGCGGAGCATTCGGATCGGCCAAGGCGGCATCGCTGTGGTAAACTACGGCGATTCTCACAAAATCAGCGAATGCAGCACAGATCTGATATATGTGCAGCTTTTTATGAGAACCGAAGAATTCGACAGATTCATACCGGGAGTCTCCGATATCATCTTCAAGTGCGACCCGGAGGTCAGCGACCAGATGGCAGTCGATCTCAAGAAAGAGATAAAAGACCACATTGCAGGAATCACAGCCATGCTGTATTTTGAAGACGCTGTGCAGAACAGAGAAACGCATATTATTTACGCATGTCTGGAAATACTGAATGACCTGAAGATGGGCTTCAGATACGGCAGAACTCAGCTGGCCGATCCAGCCGAGGAGTACGTCTGGGACAGAATATGGCAGATTTCAGAGTACATGTACGACAACTATTCATCCCGCCTGACACTGGAGGATGTGGCTGAACACGTCTCACTCAACAAGGAATACGTGTCGCGCTTTCTGAAAAAATACACAGGCAGGAGTTTTGAAAAGCTCCGGTCGTTTATCCGTTCCGAGATATCAATCCGGATGCTGCTCAGCACCGAAATGAGCATAACCGCTATAGCATACGAGTGCGGATTTTCTGCACCGAGATATTACAAAGCGGCATTTCAGGAGTATTTCGGCTGCAGTCCGCAGGAATGGAGAGATGCGAACAGGAACGTGAATCTGAAAATCCGCGAGGTACATTCACCGGAGCAATATATAGAAGAAGGCATAGATCATGATTATGTAAAGGCGCTGCTGGAGCCGTACCGGACGGTACATGCCGAGGCGGACGGTGAGCCGATGCATTATGTGATTGATGTGAATGAAGAGATACCGCTTCAGGAAAAGCCGTTTTATAAAACCGTGAAGCTTCCGGAAAAGCTGCTTTACCCCGGCGGGCAGATGAAACCGGAGGGATATGCGGCGGCCTTTACATCAGAGGCAGGGACGCGGTACAGACTTATCGGAAAAAATGCGGTTTTATATAAAGTAAACGGTGCGCTGCGTGTAGCTGCCGGAAATGATGCAAAGAGCCGGTGCAGTATAGTGATAACATTTGACGGCCTCGAGCCGGACTGTTTTTATATGCTGAAGCAGACAACGACAAAGGTGCTGCCTCACAGATTCGAGCATATGCTGAGGGAGGGCTGCGTCCTGCAGAATGCCGGGGAGCTGTTTTCACCGAATGAGGTGACTGAAATTTTCGAGGGGCGCTATGCAGATATAAAAGAGCTGGACATGCATCCCGGGCAGGCCTGCATGATTGAAATAAGAAAACTGCAGATTTTATAAGAAAGTGCCGGATGCCGGACGTCTGCCGGGCCTGTG
>CAVECM010000192.1:0-2072 GCA_963614095.1 Bacteroidaceae bacterium | reverse complement strand
GTCTTATCCGGCCGGGCTATACACGAGCATAAACGTGCAAGGATGATTGCGGTAATCCCGCAGCGTCCCTGCACGTTTTTTGTTTATTCAGAAAAGGAAAAGAAAATGGAAAGAGATAAAATATTTGACGGCGGGTTCTATCACACTGAAGGAACTCCCAGAATCAGAGAAAACGGACACTATCAGCTCAGGCTGTACTATACTGATGCAGCGGGTAAACGCTGCAGAAAGGCGTTTGACAGTGCATCAGTAAAAAAGTGCTATGAAAAGGCTGTCGACTTTTATTATGAATATAATGGTTTGATTTGCCGTCCGTCTTCATCAATACCGGAAATATTAGAAGCCAAGTACAGAAATGATTTGAGCCTTAACTTTATAAAAGAACAGACATGTTACCAGAATATAGCAGAGACACATGTGTTTAAAAAGCATATTATAGGTCAGCTTCCAATCAGAGATGTTACACCAGAGATTATCGACAGCTTTCTTCAAAGCGTCACTGACTATGCTGATGGTACAATAGAAGGATTTTATATTGCATTGAAAACAGCATTTAAAATAGCAAAGGATGAAGAAGTGATTTCAAAGAATCTGATGAAATCCAAAGATATACGAAGGCCGAAATCAACTAAAGCTGCAAAGAAAGTAATGGCTCTTACTATTGAGGAGCAGAAACTGATACTTCGGGATATAACTACAAGAAAGCCTCCGTACGGGGCAGCTGATTACAGAAAGCAGTTTTTGATTCAATTATATAGCGGAATGCGTATGGGAGAAATAAATGCGCTTACTCCGGAGGATATTGACTTTGACAGGAATGTCATTCATGTAACGAATACCGTTGTTACTATAGGCAGCAAGACCCAGCTTGGGGATACTGCCAAAACATTTGCAGGCGAACGGGAAATACCTATAAGTGTGCTGCTTAAACCTGTTCTGGAAGATGCACTTGCTGCGATGCGGCAAAATGAACTGAACCTGATATTTTACGACTACAGGAACAATTCTCCTTTTGCTACAAGAAAGTTATCTGCATCTTTTTCCAGAGCATGCAGGCGTGCAGGAATTAAGTCCAGCGGGTCTCACGTTTTAAGACATACATTCGCAACCAGATGCATAGAGGCCGGTATTTCAGCCATTGTATTGAAAAACTGGCTGGGACACACTGACATCCACGTGACACTTGATACCTATGCGGATGTGTTTGACAGAATGAATAATTCGGCAATCAATTCACTGGATGCGTATCTTGAAGCAATTGAAAAAGAGGAAATAAACAACTGAAAACCAAAGGTCTTATCCGGCCGGGCTATACACGAGCATAAACGTGCAAGGATGATTGCGGTAACTCCGCAGTGTCTCTGCACGTTTTTTGTTTACTCAGAAAAGGAAAAGAAAATGGAAAGAAATAAAATATTTGACGGCGGGTTCTACCGAACCAGAGGGCATCACAGATTTTTATATAATGGTAATGTTGAACTGCTGCTGCGATATGATGATTATAACGGAAAAGTGTGTAATAAATCATTCACGGCCTCATCTCTTGAAAAATGCTATGACAGGGCCGCTGAATTCTATTACGATTACAAAGGCTTTCTCTGCAGACCTGATTCAACTGTTCCGGAAATACTGGAAAGAAAGTTTGAAAATGATTATAAAATGAATTTCATAAAAGAACAGACTTACTACGGGAAATTGTCTATGATAGGTTTAATCAGAAAACACCCGATAGGCCAGATTCCTGCTGCAGATGTTTCAGAGGAACTCATCGAGATGTTTCTTGAGAGTATTGTTGGTTATTCGCCGGGAACTATTGAAATGTATTTCATATTTTTAAGAACGGCATTCCGAATTGCTGAAAGCGAGGGAATAATCCCTAAAGATTTAATGAAATCCCGTGACATAAGAAGACCTCATTCAAAGAAGTCTGCCAGAAAAGTGCAGGCACTTTCAGTTGAAGAGCAGCGTCTTGTCCTGAAAGATCTGACAATGCGTAAGCCGAATTACGGTGCTAATGATTTCAGAAGTCAGCTTATGATTCAATTGTACAGCGGTATGCGGATTGGTGAGGT
>CAVECM010000191.1:0-2108 GCA_963614095.1 Bacteroidaceae bacterium | reverse complement strand
GTCATGATACTCCTTTACCGCAGCCATGACTCTCGCTATGTAATCCTCTCTCGACTCGCCGTCTTCTCTGAGGATATCGTAAAGCTTCACGCCTGATGTGACGCTGACGCTCATGGATGGATGCAGATGCGCATCCACAAATGCCGGCAGCAGGGTATGCCCCTGTCCGTCGATAATCTCCGTGCAGTCTGCTGCGCTGCCTGATTTGTCTGCGCCCTCTGACATCGCTGCCAGCACTTCCTCATCCGTGCCGACCTTCACGATTCTGCCGTCCCTGACTGCCGCAGCTCTGGCTCCCTCGGCACCGAATATATCTGCATTTTTTATAATAAAATCAGCCTTCATTCCGATTCCCTCCAAAATTCTCTTCTGTGTCAGGTTAATGCTATATAAGATCCTTGAACTGTGTCAGGTCGACTTGCTTGCCTGCCTTCTTTTCCTCGATTGCAGCCTTTACCTTCTCGAATTTTTCCTGAGTCATCTTGTATCTTGTGAGCAGCAGCAGACTTACAAATACTATTGCAGCCGGGATTAAAGTCGTGATACCCAGAATACCGTGGATAGTCTCCGCAGATTCGACTCCTGTTCCTGTATATCCTACCATTGTCAGAAGTCCGCCGACTATAAGGCCTGCTACAGCCGATCCCATAGTCTGTGCGAACTGTGCCAGAGCCATGATGCCGCCTTCTCTTCTTTCGCCTGTTACCAGCTCATAAACCTCGCAGCAGTCATAAATCAGCGAGTAGAATATTCCGAAGAATGCGCTTGTTGCCAGTGCTACGCCGAATGCGAAGATTAATGCGGAAATGAATCCTGTTATTCCGACAAAGAAGAATACTACCGAAGCTACTACATACAGTACCGAGAATATGTATATGCATGCTTTCTTGTCAATCTTGTTGGCGATGAATGTAACCAGCGGCAGTGCTATGATGCATGTTACGGTATTCGCCAGCCAGAACACCGACTGCTGTGACTCTGAGAGGCCTGCATTATATGACAGCATATATACAGTCAGATTCATCATGATAGTGTATCCGATCAGGAACACAAACTGGAATATAACGAGTATTCTGTATGCTCTGACTTTAAGAAGTGCGAAATACTGTCTGAACAGATCTGCGACTCCGCTCTTGTGCTCCGCTCCCTGATTTTCCTGAAGAGGCTCCTTGCCTGCCGTTGCCTTCCAGCTGATAAAGCATGCTATAAGTGTTACAGCTGCACAGAGTATTGCCGCATAGAACCATCCGTTTTCTATCTCGCCTTTTGATGAAAATGCTCCGACTACTCCCATCGTTCCGGACTGTGCCACGAGGCATGCCGGATATGCGCATATTCCCACGAATAATCTGATGACATTTCTTTCATTGTAGTCCTGAGTAAGCTCTGCTCCGAGTGCATCCCACGGTCCTTTGTATGCGGAATAACCTGTCCATAACAGCATTGCCATTATCAGATAGTATGCAGCCTTTGCACCTCCCTCAAACGGTACCGGCGTGAAAAGCAGCACGAGTATGATGCTGTACGGAAGAATAACCTTTATCAGCAGCGGACGTCTCCTGCCCTTCGGATTTGTGGAATTATCCGACATATATCCGATAACCGGGCCTGTTATCCCCTGCCATACGATAGCCAGGAACGAAACAACTCCGGCTACAGCAGCCGAAACCCCTGCAATGTCTGTAAGATAGAAAATAAAGTAAGTGAAAAACAGCGTATAAGGTATCGAGTCACCTGCCGTGCCGACACCGTACCCGACTTTGGTTAAAGTCGATAATTTACCGATTTTTTTTTCTTTTTCCATAGTACTTCTCCTGAACATTTCTAAGATTTTCCCGGTTTCCTTACTTTTGTCACCGGGAGTTTTCTGTGAGCCATCCGGAGATTCGAACCCAATTGCAGACTTCTGAAAGCCGCCCGGGTATATTCTCTTTTGAATCTCCGAAATTCTGTTGATAATTTTATTTAAATAATTCTGAGTTAACTCTTAATTTCATTCTATATTTGTCTGATTTTTATAACAATTGATTTATTTTATGTAAAAATTCAGTTTTTTTATAAGAATCGACCTTATTTACATTCTTTCGAAATCTTCAAAAATCATTTAT
>CAVECM010000190.1:0-2203 GCA_963614095.1 Bacteroidaceae bacterium | reverse complement strand
AAAGCTATCTGGGGAGTATTGCCGATATTTCACAGCTTCAGGAAGTCCGCAATCAAAAGTAAAGTGAATGCTATAGCAGGATAAGAAAGTCAAAACAAAGCAAAAATGCGAGTTATCAAAGCAGAAAATGAAAAAAATGCAAAAAGTGTTTCGATAACTTGAAATTTCCGACCTTTTGAGTATAATAATGATATCGGATAGCGAAGGAGATGATTTTTGTTATGCTGTTTAAGCGAGAGAAGTATCTGGAGAAAATAAGACCCTTTTACCATGCCGACGATATAATTAAAGTGATCACAGGTGTGAGGAGGTGTGGGAAATCCAGCCTCATGGAAATGATTGCTGATGAGATAAGGCAAGGCGGAGCGGATGATGCCAGTATTATCTATCTAGACCTCGATAAGCGTGAAAATCGCAAGATTAAAACGCCGGATCAGCTTGAAGCACTTATTGAATCGAAGATAAAAAATTCGGGGCTTCAGTATCTTTTTATTGATGAGGTTCAGAATGTTACAGATTTTGAAGAAGTCATAAACGGATTCCGCTCCGATGGCGGATTTTCGATTTTCATTACAGGCTCAAACTCGTATTTACTGAGCGGAGAGCTTGTAACGAAGCTGACCGGGCGGTATCTTGAATTTGAATTGTTTACACTCAGCTTCGAGGAATATGAGCAAATCAAAAGGTTTTATGGCAAGCCGGTCGACACCAACTTGAGTGTGGAATTAAATCACTATATTCTTGAAGGTGGCTTCCCGAGAGCGATACAGATAGATGATCTTGCCGCAAAAAGAGCTTATGTTACCGGAGTTGTAAATGAGATTTTTGAAAAGGATATCAGATGCAGGATAAAAATCAAGAACAAGGTATCGTTTGAAGCGGTAAGAAATTATGTGATCAATAATTTCGGTGCTACCATGAGTATCAAAAGCTTAACCGAAGCACTTGAAAAAAACGGAAATAAGATTACGAGGGCGACAGTTAATAAGTATATCACAGCCCTGGTTGATGCTAAAATATTGTATGAGTGTAATCGTTTTGATATGAAGTCAAAGAAAGCTCTTGCAGGTGAAAAGAAATATTATCTTGCCGATTTGAGTTTTTACTTTGCACAGAATACAGACAACAGAATCAATTTCGGCCCTGTTCTCGAAAACATCGTATATATCTATTCTCGCAGCCTTGATTATTCCGTCAGCGTCGGTAGAATAGGAAAACTCGAATGCGATTTCATTTTGAGAAGCATAGAAAACGATTATTCCTATGTTCAGGTGGCTTACACCATAATGCAGAGCGAAGATACGGAAAACAGAGAATACAGACCACTTGAAAGCATAAAGGATAATTATGCAAAGTACGTAGCTACAACCGATTATATGCTGCAGAAACGCAATGGAATCAAGCATATCAACTTGATGGAATTTATGATAAGCGGATCGAAATTTTAGCAATAAGTTATAACAAAGAAAATATGTCAAAATCTTGGAAACGTCACCCGGAAGGATAACGTTTTCTTATGCTCAAAACACGAAAGACCAGAATCTGATAGAAGAAAAGAAAAAACTTCAGTTAAAGGAACTTATGGATGCGATTGATAAAAGCAGCCGGAGCAGAATAAGAATGTATTACAATTGAATAACATATATGTGAGAATAAGACGGCAGCCAGAGATTATTATATCTGCTGCTGTTTTATTTTATCCAAAAGTCAGGAGGTGGTTAAGTGCGCGGCTTTGCGATATTTACAGTGAAGATGCAGAGATAAAGGATGTCTGAAGCCCGGGCGGAGGTGAAAGTATCGGTGAGGAATCAGACAGAGAATAAGAATAATAAAATCAGCAGAATTATATTATAATAGAAAGCAGAATACCTGCAGAAACAGAAAACGGAGGAACGGGATGAACAGAGAAACATTATTTGAAGAAATCACAGCAGCGGTAAGAGCGGAAGTGGAGCATTTTTCCGAGGGAAGCATGAAAATCGAGTTGTGTGATGTCGTTAAAATCAACGACGAGACACTTCACGGAATCAGCCTGAGAGCTGAGGGGTTTCAGGCTGCGCCGACGGTATACCTTGAACACTTCATGGGCGATTATGAAAAAGGCATGTCTGTGAAATCGATTGCGGAGAAAATAACATTTGCGATGACAAGCGGAATGCTTGCGGCGCCGGAACTGGGCGGGGTGTCATTTGAATACGGTGAC
>CAVECM010000189.1:0-2251 GCA_963614095.1 Bacteroidaceae bacterium | reverse complement strand
GCGATGCTGTGTGCGGTCAATCCATTTGTATGCGGAAAGAATCAGCACAGGCATCAGTATGAACACAGTCAGCAGACTGATAGCGATGCCCTTTGCAAGCGCAAGTCCCAGATCCGGACCTATGCGGAATCTCATCACGCACAGCGCCAGAAAGCCTATTACTGTAGTCAGGCCGCTGGAGAGAATAGACGATGTCGAGCTGCAAAGCGCACTGATCATTGCTTCCTTTACATCCGGCATCTCCCGGCGATATTCCACGAAGCGGTGGAGCAGGAATACCGAATAGTCCAGCGAAACGGCCAGCTGCAGAATTTTTCCTGCCGCATTCGTGACAAATGATATCTCGCCGAATATAATATTGCTGCCCGCATTTATTATGACTGCAATTCCGAGCCCTATCATTATAATTACCGGCTCCGCCCACGAGGTCGTTGTAAGGAAAAGCACAAGTACAGCGAACAGAATTCCGAACAGCGCTATCACGGGTATTTCTTTTACCGTCGATTCTGTAGCCGCTGCCGTCATTACAGCACTGCCTGACATGGCGTTATCGTCCCCGATAATTTCTCTTACCGCTTCACATGCCTCGATTCTTTTATCCGCCGAAACGGTGACCGTAAACAAAGCCGACTTATCCCTGTAGTACTGCTCCACTGTATCAGAGTCCATCGAATCCAGCGGCTGTGTTACATCCTCTGAATCATCCAGCCATAAGATATCTGTTACCCCATCTGCCGCTGCGATTTTCTCTTTGTATTCCAGCGCCTCCGGAATCGTAACATCTTTTACCATGACGCGCATATTCGGAATACCTCCGTCAAACTCTTCTTCCATTGTATCGATAGCCTTCGTTGATGCACTGTCCGACGGCAGATAATCATTCATATCGTAATTTACCGATATGAACTGCTGACAGCACATGCAGATCACGAACGCTATTCCGAAACAGATGAAAATCAGCTTCGGGTGCGCTGTCACTCCGGTATAAAACCTTCTCATTGTCATTTCCTCCTGTATAATTTCAGACTGCGGGCACCGCATCCGGCTCTGCGCTCCGGGTCAGCTCCGGGTCATATGCTTTCGGCTCTGCATTTTTCGTGCTCCGAGTCATATGCTTTCGGCTCTGCATTTTTCGTGCCTCGAACTCCGTTTGTCCGGTTTCGTGCCCGGATTTTCCGGTCTGCGCGAATTTCCCGCAGTCTGCCGAATGTATGTTATCATCCCCGCAGTATCGTTTTAACGGCCAATATCACACAAGTGTGCAAGTATGGACAAATGAGGTGATCTGACGGGCAAATAAGGTAATCCGGCGGGCAGATTTCATGTGTCCGCCCGGTTAATCTCGCCGTCTGCTGCGGCTCGTATCAGAAACCCCGGAACTGCGGAAATATCGACATTTCAGATGCCGCACGCACGCAAAAGACTTCTGCGATTCAGATGCTCCGCGTCCACGAAGGGCTCCGTCAATGTGATTCAGAGCGCATTTTACATATCAAAAATTGCCGGACAAGTGTATAATAAGCGCATGAAAAGAACACGAACAAAACCGGTGCCCGGCGGCTTCTTTAACTGAGCGCAGCATCCGGAATCCGTCTCAACAGGAGAAAAGACAAATGAAACACAAAGAAATCAGTATGAAAACGAAAACAGCTCTGGCTGCATCCCTCAAAAGGCATATGGCGAAAAAACCGTTCAGAAAAATAACAGTCAGCGAAATCATCACCGACTGCAATGTGAACCGCAAGACATTTTATTACCACTTCAGTGATATCTACGCACTCCTCAAATGGATGCTTGAGCATGAAGTCTTCAAAGTCGTTGAGAATCATGTTCCCACAGCGGATTATGAAGAGATTATCTCTTTCGGCATGGACTATGTCGACGCCAATGCGGAGATACTCACCAGCGCATACGACAGCATCGGACGTGAGGAAATGAAAAAAATCTTCTGCCAGGATTTTCTGGAAATCGTGCGGGGGCTCATAGATCATATCGAGGCAGATGAAGGGCTGTCCGTGTCGGACGACTTCAAGGATTTTCTCACTCAGCTTTTCACAGAGTCAATGGCGTCGATAATCGTAGACCGCTTCAGACGCCAGAATATGCGGTCGCGCGAGGACACGATAAATTACCTTATGCTGATAATCAGACATTCACTGCCGGAGGTACTCCGCAATGCACCTGCGGCATAACAGCCATGCAGATATTCTGAATTCTATTGTTAAGATGCGGCTTCAGAAGCACATTTACG
>CAVECM010000188.1:0-2271 GCA_963614095.1 Bacteroidaceae bacterium | reverse complement strand
TTATGATGAGTCATGCATGATTCCGCCTGCACTTATGCAAAGCTCTGCGCGTTCCTGTTCTTTCACTGTTCTTCTTCTCATCTACAGTATACACGCTTACGTGGGTTATAAAAATACCAGCATAGCTTTTTTATTAAGTAATCCGCCGCCTGGAGATTCTTTGTTCAAAATATTTTCTCAAAGAGCAGGGCTGCTTCTGCGGCACATAAAAAAATACAACTAAAGCTTCATATTCGAGCTTTAGTTGTATATACAGCTTGATTTTTTATTTTTAAACGCGGCTGAACCCTGGCTTAATCCTGGATTCCCGGAATCTTCGGCAGTGCATCGATTGACGGCTTAAGATCTTCATCTGTAGGAATATAGTCTCCCATCTTCCCGTCGCTGAATGCAGCATATGCAGTCATATCGAAATATCCTGTTCCTGTCAGTCCGAAGAGTATTGTCTTTTCCTCGCCTGTCTCTTTGCATTTCAGGGCCTCGTCTATAGCACATCTGATAGCATGAGCTGATTCCGGTGCCGGCAGAATTGTCTCCACCTTTGCAAACTGGACAGCTGCCTCGAACACCTTAGTCTGCTCATAAGCCACAGCCTCCATGTAGCCGTCATGATAGAGCTTCGAAACAATCGGAGACATTCCGTGATATCTGAGACCTCCTGCATGGTTCGGCGACGGCTTGAATGTGCATCCGAGTGTGTACATTTTAGCCATCGGTGTGATTTTGCCTGTGTCGCAGTAGTCATACTTGTATACTCCTCTTGTCATCGACGGGCATGACTGCGGCTCAACAGCGATGAAACGCGTATTCGGCGCTTTCCCGGTAATCTTGTCTGCCATGAACGGAGAAATCAGTCCGCCGAGATTCGAGCCGCCGCCGGCACATCCGATGACAATATCCGGATACTCGTCGTACATCTCCATTGCAGCCTTTGACTCCAGACCTATCACAGACTGGTGCAGCACTACCTGATTGAGCACCGATCCGAGGACGTATCTGTAGCCGTCACTTGTAACAGCTCTTTCCACTGCCTCGGAAATCGCACATCCGAGGCTGCCGCTGTTCTCCGGATCCTCAGCAAGAATCTTTCGTCCGGCTTCCGTGCGGTCAGACGGCGATGCGAATACGTTGGCGCCGAATGTCCTCATGATATCTTTTCTGAAAGGCTTCTGCTGAAATGATACCTTTACCATATAAACCTCAGCTTCAAGTCCGAAGTATGAGCATGCCTCTGCAAGAGCTGTTCCCCACTGTCCTGCTCCGGTTTCTGTCGTGACGCCCTTGAGGCCTTCCTTCTTGGCATAATAAGCCTGAGCCACTGCCGAGTTCAGCTTGTGACTGCCTGATGTGTTGTTTCCTTCGAACTTGTAGTATATCTTCGCCGGAGTATCCAGCGCTTTTTCCAGGTTATATGCTCTGCAAAGCGGCGCAGGTCTGTATATCTTATAGATTTCTCTTACTTCCTCAGGTATATCAAAATATCGGGTTTCATTGTCCATTTCCTGTGCGGCGAGTTCTTTACAGAAAACAGGATAAAGGTCCTCGACTGCCGCCGGCTTTCCTGTTGCCGGATTGATAAGCGGTTCCGGCAGCTCTTTCATGTCTGCCCTGAGATTGTACCACTGTTTAGGAATCTGGTCTTCCGGGAGATATATCCTGTATGGTATTTTAGCTGTCATTTTATGCTCCTTTCATTAAGCACTTTATTAAAATTTCACTGAACACTTTGTTGTAAATTTCATTAAACACTGCCCCTCGCTCATCCGCTCAGCCCCACCTTCAGGCACCTGGTCATTTTAAGCTGCGTCCGACCGTGTTTTAATTATGCATTTTTATGTATAAATTATAGTAATTTTTGTTTTCAATGTCAATGATTACGCGAAAAAAGTGTTGTTCCCACACAAAAACGACAAAATTTCTTCTCCTGAAAGCAGCCGGACACACTGCAGAGTGCCTTTTTATATCTCCTGTGAATATCTCCGGACGCTTCCGTGTACTCAGCACGGACCCGCCGCCCGGCAGCAAAAAACCGGGGCATTCGCCCCGGCCTTTCATATAAGAACCACTTTATCAGGTATGCGTGTTCGTTTTTCGTTATATCATAACTATTCCGCAGATAACATATCCTATTGCTGCTATGACTCCGGCAAGGAGACCAAACGGCATCTGAGTCCAGGCATGTGCGAAATTGTCGCAGCCTGTAGCGGATGATGTGATAACAGTACAGTCAGAATAGAAGCAGCAGTGGCTTCCCAGTACTCCGGCTGAAAT
>CAVECM010000187.1:0-2286 GCA_963614095.1 Bacteroidaceae bacterium | reverse complement strand
TTATTCGCCGATTTATGCAAATACCCCGCAGCTTTGAAATAATCCGCGCCAGCCAGCCAAGAACATTTGTTCTTGTATCTAACATTATAAACATATGTTCGCAAAAATCAACTATTCTTTTTCCTAAAACACAAAAAAACAGCTCCTTGAAAAAGAAGCTGCCTGACTTAAAAATCTTCCTGACTTTTATAATAATAAACTGCTCGGCCGGCATTGCGGCAAAAGAGCTCAAGAGTTACTCAAATATCATAACAATATCACTTAAATTATCATCATAACGATCTGCAGCACTTCACTCTTTCTCCCGAATCATCGTGATAAGCAGGTACACAATGCCCAGTACGACAGTGCTCCCGACCATAATCCAGATCATTTCCTGCACGCTCACCACGTCCCCGCGAAACACAGGATTGCAGTCCAGCGAATCCGCAATACCTGTCACGGCATCCTCCGGAAACCCGATGTCTTTCATTTCCTCAAACACCCCGCGGAGCAGATGATTTTTGAGCAGCGACGTGCCGTACGTTCCCGGGAGAAACGAAAGCGCGCTTTGCAAGCCGTCCCCGAAGCTGGA
Organism: Bacteroidaceae bacterium; assembly: GCA_963614095.1. GTDB lineage: Bacteria > Bacillota > Clostridia > Peptostreptococcales > Anaerovoracaceae > Lentihominibacter. Next base: position 1,712 of record CAVECM010000187.1, on the reverse strand, counting down.
AATCGGCATATAAGCTCCGCAGATAAATCCGTATCCGCCGCTCACAATCGTGCCGACAGCCGACATCTGCCCCTGCGTTCTCAGCGGATAGCATATGATGCTGGAAAGCACGCTGCCGAACAGAACCAGCAGTACAACATCAAGAAGCACCCAAAGCACATCCTGCACCGTCAGGTACCATCCCATTCTGCTGACGTAAATCAGGCACACCGCCACCGCCAGAAAGTTTACCATCAGTGAATTTATCACCGTCGATATGAAGTATCCGGCATATATCTTGGTTCTCCGCACCGGTGAAACATTAAAATCCTTTATCACTCCGCCTGCTTTGTCCTGAATCATCGTCAGGTTCACGCAAAACGTCACTGTCACCGCGCTGACTGCCAGTAAAGCCGCCGCAAGCTGCCCGGCCACGGCCCCGTTGAGAAGCTTGTCGGAAACATTCAGCATATCCGGAACCGCATCCCGGAATGAATCTTTATATAAATTTGCCAGAAACGTGGCATAAAGCACTATCAGAATCGCAGGTGTTATCATCGACGAGAGCAGCATTCCCTTGTCTCTGAAAAACAGCTTGCGGTTTCTGTGTACCAGCTCAATTATTGTCTGCATTTTTTCCCTGCCCCTTTATCTTTCCTGCCTGTAAATCTGCCTGTTCTCCGCGTTCTTCATTGTTTTCCGGCGCTCTGCCCGTAACCGCAAGGAACACATCGTCCATGCCGCCTTTTACGACTTCATAATCGCGGAATATTTCCGGGTGAGATACTATCATCTCTGTAGCCTCGCGAGGCGATTCCACTTTAATCTGATACCCCTCTCTGATTTTTCTGCAGTCTTTTCCCAAAGCCTGCAGTTCCTGCTCCGTCACCCCGTAAAGGGATATATAATCCGCAACATAGCGGTTCTTCAGCTCGTTCGGGGTGCCCTCGGCGGCGATGCTGCCCTTCTCTATGATGACAACATACCCGGCCTCTGCGGCTTCTTCCATATAGTGAGTTGTCAGAAAAACTGTCATTTTTTCTTTCGTGCGCAGCTTTTCTATGACGTTCCATATCGTTTTTCTCGTCTGCGGGTCCAGCCCGGTTGTGGGCTCGTCCAGAATCAGGATTTCCGGTCTGTGTATCAGCGCCCTGGCGATATCGATTCTTCTTTTCTGGCCGCCCGAAAGCTTTCCGACCTGCCGGTTCAGGTAGTCCCCGAAATCGAGCACGTCTATGAGTTCGTCCAGCCTTGTTCTGAAAGCTTTGCCCGTGATACCGTAAAGTGCGGCACGGCACCTGAGGTTTTCTTTTACGGTAAGGGGTTTGTCCAGCACGCTGTCCTGGAATACCACGCCTATTGTCCGCTTCAGATCTGCTCCGGCGTTTTCTGTATTGATTTCGTTAATCCACACCTCGCCGCTGTCTTTGCGAAGCTGTCCGCATATGACAGAAATCGTTGTGCTCTTTCCTGCGCCGTTTACGCCGAGAAATGCGAAGAGCTCGCCTTTTTTCACGCGGAAGCTGAGGTCTCTGACCGCCTGCACATCGCCGAAGGATTTGCAAAGGTGCGCGATTTTTATAATGTCCGGGCTTGCCGCCCCGTTTTCGTTCTGTTGTTCCGGTTTTAAATTCCCTGTGTCTTTATAGTCGTTTTTCATTCTTTACTCACTCGTTTTCCCGTTATCCTCTTTTCGTATCATTTGTCGTTCTCCTGCCGTATTTTCTGTTATT
>CAVECM010000186.1:0-2296 GCA_963614095.1 Bacteroidaceae bacterium | reverse complement strand
TTATATGTAATGAATTTTACCAAAATCATAAAGCCGGGATACGAATTTTGGTAAATTTCATATTCATTTATCTGAAAGCTTTGCCTCGATTTCTGAAAGTTTCGAAATGTATTATTTTATTTTTGACAGAGTGCTTTATCTGCTCACCGGAATATAGTATAATTATATTGCTGTGCGCATTTTGTGATTTGCATGAAAAGGAGATCCGCATTCTCGAGAATGTGCGGAGAAATGCTCTGAAGGAACGCACGCAGCAGAGAATGGAACCGGACGAGGTTCGGAACCCGGCATAATTAAAACCGGACAAAATCGGACCCCGGTGTGATTGAAACCGGCCCAATGGCAGCGAACATCCGGATTTCCCGGGCAGCAGCCTATGGTATCCATTCAAAAATTCAGAACCAATAAACAGTTGTTAGAAATGGGGAAAAATTTAACATGGAGAATTTAAGAAAAGAGTATGAAAGCAAACTGATTTCCGCTGAAAACGCAGCGAAGCTTGTCAAGTCGGGCGACTGGGTTGACTTCGGATGGGGTGTCGGTATCCCGTACGACATCGACGCAGCACTTGCGAAGAGAATAATCGCCGAGGACCTTTACGACCTCAAATTCCGCGGCGGTATCGCTCTCAGAGTTCCTGAGATTTTTAAGATTGAAAACGCGCCGGCGCACCTTTGCTGGAACAGCTGGCACATGACAGGCATCGAGAGAAAAGCAGTGAGCCAGGGTATCGCATATTACGCTCCAATCAGATATTCTGAACTGCCTCGCTACTACCGCGATCTTCCGGATCCGGTTGACATCGCAATGATCCGAGTGGCACCGATGGACGCCGATGGATATTTCAACTTCGGACCGAGTGCATCTCACATGGCAGATATGTGCAGCCGTGCAAAATGCATCGTAGTAGAAGTCAATGAAAACATGCCGGTTGCACTCGGCGGCAAGGTCGGCGGTGAAAAAATCCATATTTCAGAAATCGATCATATCGTGGAGAGTACAAATACTGCAATGGAAGAACTCGGTGCGGGTCCTACAAGCGAAATTGATGAAAAGGTCGCTGAACTGATTGTTGAAGAAATTCCGAACGGCGCATGCCTGCAGCTGGGAATCGGCGGTATGCCTAATGCAGTCGGCTCACTTATCGCCAAGTCTGACCTCAAGGACCTCGGTGTCCACACAGAAATGTACGTAGACGCTTTCGTTGACATCGCTATGGCCGGCAAAATCAACGGCTCATGCAAAACCGTCGACAAGGGCAGACAGGCATATGCTTTCGGAGCAGGTACGCAGAAGCTTTACGACTACATCAACAACAACCCGGAATGCCTCAGCGCGCCGGTTGATTACACGAACGATGTCAGAGTAGTCAGCTCCATTGACAATTTTATTTCTATAAATAACGCAGTTGACATCGACCTTTTCGGTCAGGTAAATGCTGAATCTGCAGGTCTGAAGCACATCAGCGGAGCAGGCGGGCAGCTTGACTTCGTGCTCGGCGCGTATCTTTCCAATGGCGGAAAGAGCTTCATCTGCTGCTCCTCGACGTTCACGGACAAGCAGGGCAATATGCACTCAAGAATCAAGCCGACACTCACAGAGGGCTCGATTGTGACAGATACAAGAACAAACACGCATTTTGTTGTAACAGAATACGGCAAGGTAGTTCTCAAGGGTCTGACTACATGGGAAAGAGCCGAGGCGCTGATTTCAATCGCTCATCCTGATTTCAGAGAGGATCTTATCAAGGATGCCGAAAAGATGGGAATCTGGAGACAGAGCAACAAGCGCTAGGAAATATGAGAATCCGGAGACAGAGCAGCAAGCGCTGGGAAATACGAGAATCCGGAGACAGAACAACAAGCACTGGGAAAGACCTTAGAAGCGCCGGCATGTCTGCGCAGGCCCGCCAGAGGGTTCAGTCCGGACAGGATGCATTAATTCCGGCATCTGTGCCGATATATGCTTAATAATGTATACAGGTTTATTTTAGTGATATCTATATGTAAAATCGCCGTACTGACGAAAGCCATGCGGCGATTTTTACTTATCTTTTGACTTGCAGGCAGTTCTCAGATCTGAACGTTTTTTCGGCTTGGCGGCAGTTCCCGGGCTTGCCCGCAGCTCATTCAGAAGCGATGAATATGAATTTTACCTTGCGGCGGGGGCGGCGTATACCAAAATGCGCGCCTTGGCCCTATGATTTTGGTAAAATTCATTACATACTGCCCTGCGGCGGGAGCGGCGTATACCAAAATGCGCGCCTTGGCCCTATGATTTTGGTAAAATTCATTAC
>CAVECM010000185.1:0-2332 GCA_963614095.1 Bacteroidaceae bacterium | reverse complement strand
GCGAGGAGTATATATTTGACAGTGCAGAGGAGGCAATAATCGTCGCACAGAAGGAGCATATGTAAAGCGCAGACAGTCAAATATCTGCCGATGATATTATGTAAACTACGCAGGCAGATTATGAGATTGTTAGAGCAGAATATGCAGATGCCGCAGGAAAAGCACAAAATGTGCGGAAGCGACTGATTTCAAGACGAGAGCATCAATCAGAAGGCGGAAAAATTAACCGGAAAATCTGATTGAAAAGTGGGAGAAACTCAGCAACAAAGTAATGAAAACTCAGTTGACATAAACACAGAAAATGGTAAAATAAATAACGGTGCAGGAAGTGCCGTGAGCATTCAGAAGAATGCAGATATTTATAAAACCGCGTATAAAAAGGGATAAAATAAACTGCAGTATCAGCTGCAGGGTTTAACACATAAATTAATCAACTGAATACAGAGAATATTCTGTCCAGGAAGGCAGCAGACTGTGAGAAACGGTCTGATTGCTGACCTGGATTTTTTTTACATCAGATGATATTAAGGTCAGAGAGGTAATGAGACAGCAGCAGTTTACAATCTGCAGTTGAGCAAATGCCGGCAGCAGACGGAAAAGCAGCAAATGAAGCTGCCGAGGTGAAAGATAATAATCAGCATATGCTGAAAGCAATCAGAAGATAAACCAGAAAAGGGAATAAATGAAAAAACATATTATAACAAAAAAGCTGATAAAGAAAGCAGCATGCATACTTGCGGCGGCAGCCCTGAGCATGAGCGTACTCTGCGCCTTTGCAGGATGCGGAGGAACATCCGGAAACGAGGACAGCAGCTCAGAAAAAGAAACAGGTGAAGGGATTTCCATATATATAGGAAGCACGATATTCGACAGCAGCCTCGACCCGGTCAAGGGCGCGATGGCATACGGATACCCGTTCATAAACAACGCACTGACACGAGTAGGAACAGACGCAGAATACACAGGCGATTTAGCCGAGGAATGGCAGGTGAGCGACGATGCACTCACGTATACGTTCAAGCTTCGGGAAGGCGTGACTTTTCACGACGGATCGGCATTTACAGCGGAAGACGTGGTATTTACATATAATGAAGTAAAGAAAAACCAGGGAGCGAATGAGAATGTAGATCTCAGCAGACTCGAATCGGCGGAGGCGCCGGATGAATATACAGTGGTGTTTACGCTGAGTGAACCGTATTCGTCATTTCTGGATCAGACAGCATGCCTGGGAATAGTGCCGTCAGACAGCTACGACAGCGAGACCTTCGACACGAATCCGATAGGAACGGGGCCATGGAAAGTAGTGCAGTACGATACCGCCCAGAAGATAATAGTGGATGCGAACGAGAATTACTACGCAGGAGTGCCGTCGATTCCCAGAGTGACGATACTCGACATGGAGGAGGACACGGCGATAGCAAATGCGAAATCAGGAGAACTGGATCTGGTTATGGTGGACCCGAACTATATAGATGAGGCAGCAGACGGCATGCATGCAGAAACGCTTGATACAATGGACGTGCGCCAGATCAGCCTGCCGGTGACAGAAGAGGCGGAATATACGACCGCAGAAGGAGAAGAAATAACAGCAGGAAACAATGTCACCGCAGATAAAGCAGTGAGAGAGGCGCTGGCGATAGGAATAGATCGTCAGGCAATAATAGACAACGCACTGAACGGAGTCGGAAAGCCTGCGTATGGATTTACATCAAACCTTGAGTGGGGAAATCCGGCATCATACGAGGACGGGCAGAAGGAAAAAGCTGCACAGATTCTGGAAGCCGCAGGGTGGAAAAAAGGAAAAGACGGAATATATAAAAAGAACGGCGTAAAGTGCGAATTTACATTATATGCGCCGAGCGGAGACACAGCGAGGTATCAGCTGGCGGCAGCTGTCGCGGAGGAGGCTGAATCAATAGGAATCAGAATCGATGTCGACCAGCAGACATGGGACGAGCTCTCGGTTTCGGCAGCATCGAACGCAGTGGTCTGGGGCTGGGGACAGTACGATCCGGTGATACTGAAAAACCTGTTTTACTCAGAGTCGTTCACGGGCAGCGGCACGACTAACACAGTCAGATACTCAGATACGCAGGCGGATGCACTGATTGAAGAGGCGCTGAGCGCAGGCAGCAGAGACGAGGCGATTGCGGCATGGAAGGAGCTGCAGAGTGTTACGGCAGACGATTACGCGTACATTTACATTGCGAATATCGAGCACACGTATTTCGTAAAAGACGGACTCGATATTTCGACAGACACGCAGATACCGCATCCGCACGGGCACGGAACACCTGTTATCTGCAATATGAACGACTGGACACTGGAATAG
>CAVECM010000184.1:0-2350 GCA_963614095.1 Bacteroidaceae bacterium | reverse complement strand
CCTGTAATCCTGCGTTCATACGATCATCATTATGTGTGGGTCAACAGCATAGTGCTGCGCGATTCAGGCATTACCAAAGATACCCCGACGCCGCGCAACGGTGTGATCTGGCATGATGAAAACGGCAATCCGACCGGAATATTCCAGGAAAACTCCGCTATCGTCCTCGTGCTCAGCAGAGTGCCGTACGGAGACTACACTGTTAAGGAGTACGAGGAAGGCATCATGCATTACCAGACAAATTTCGGCACCGCCTACGGTACAACACTGATAATGGATGCACTTGCCACTGAAAATGCAATTACTGCCTATAAAAACCTCGCCGAGTCCGGCAGACTGAACATGCGTGTCACTGCAGTCTATGCCACCGACCCGACCAGACCGCTCTCGCAGCTGGATGACATCATCAGCCGCAAGGGCTCCGATGACATCGGTGACATTTTCCGTCGGAATACGGTGAAAGTATTCGTCGACGGCACGGGGCTTTCTATCTATATGGATCAGCCGTATGAAGCCGAATATCTCAGAAAAATCGGCATGGAAGAGGGCTACAGAGGTTATCCTCAGTGGACGCTTGAAGAGCTGACCGAGATTTTTGTAAAATCCAACAATGCAGGAATGCCTGTGCACGTTCACTGCATGGGTGACGGCGCTGCGCGGCTGACACTTGACGCTGTTGAGAATGCAAAGGCGCAGGGTGCCGATGTGCAGAATATGCGCAACACTATAGCTCATTTCATGGCAATCCGCGATGAGGACAAGCAGCGCATGGCAGAGCTCGGAGTAGTCGCCAATGTCCAGCCTATATGGGGCTGCTGCTACAGCATGACTGAAAATATCATAACTGAAATGCTCGGCAGCAGGAGAGCTCATGCACAGTATCCGCTGGGCAGCTTTAAAAGAGCCGGCGTAAAGATGGCAGCGGGAACCGATTTCCCGGTAATACTGCCGCCAAGCCCGTTCCTCGGATTTAAAATCGGAACCACACGAACAATAAACAAGGCACATCCCGAATATGAGATTTACAAAACGACGCCGCTCGGTCCCGCAGAGGATCCTATGAGCGAGGCGGCAACACTCGAGGATATGATTGAAATGTATTCATTCGGAACCGCATACCAGACTTTTCTCGAGAATACAACAGGAAGCCTCGAAGAAGGCAAGTCCGCCGATTTCGTAATTCTCGACAGAAGGATTACTGATACAGATCCGGAGGATCTTGACAGCGTATGCGCTGAAGAGGTTTATTTCAAGGGTAAAAAAATACTGTAATGCACTGAACAGATTTGTTCCGGAGAGAAAAAACACTGTAAACCTGCACAGGTGCGGCTTTACACAAACAAAAGGAGGTTTTGACTAATGAAGAATTTCAGCCTTAAAGATGAAAACGGCAAGATTTATTACGGCTGGTGGATAGTACTCGTAACGGCCCTCATATGCGGTCTCGTATACAGCGGCATCGTTTCTGTGAGCGGCATATTCCTGCTGCCTGTCACGACAGACCTCGGACTGCAGATAGGAAGCTATTCATTTTATCTTACCATAATGTCGCTGACAAATATTGCGACACTGCTCGTTGTTTCCAAGTTCCTCACTGCAAAGAACATCAAGAAAATCATGACAATTGCTGCGATATTCGGAATCATCTCATTCATAGGATTTTTTATGGCAAAGTCACTCGTCTGGTTCTATATTTTCGCAGTTCCGCAGGGCTTCTGCTTCGGAGCATTCACTATGACGCCTTGTCAGATACTGGTTTCCAACTGGTTCGGTGAAAAGGCAAGAGGCCGTGCAATGAGCTTCTTCCTCACCGGCATGTCGCTGGTAACAGTTGTTCTGATGAACGTGCTGAATTACATTGTGCTTTCCGCAGGATGGAGAATGGGCTACATAATTCTCGCCGCATGCGTGGCTGTATGTATGCTGATTGCTCTCAAGGTTGTTGTATGGAGTCCGGCCGAAAAGGGAATGAAGCGTATCGGAGATCTGGAAGCTGAGGAGCTCGAGGCTATGGCTTCAAGAGAAGTGACAGGCGTAAGCTTCGGCGAAGCGCTGAAAAAGCCGATTACATGGCTTGCATTCATTTCATGTTCGCTGGCGGTTATCGTATCGAGTTCAATACTGCAGCACGGAATTTCAACCATGGTAATGGCCGGTCAGGATCAGACAAGCGCTACCGCACTTATTTCGGCTATGTCTATTGTAATGATGTTCACAGGTCCTGTTGTAGGTGTTATCTGCGATAAAAAGCTCAGTATCGCTGCTGTCGGCACAAGCCTGTTCTTCCTTATCGCAGCTCTGGGTCTGGCATTCATGAATTCAGGAATGATCGGAACAGTGCTGTTCGTAG
>CAVECM010000183.1:0-2360 GCA_963614095.1 Bacteroidaceae bacterium | reverse complement strand
TATGGAATAAAAACAGCACAGAAGGCTGAATATTCAAGAAAAACAGAAGAAAGCTGAGCATTTAAGAACAGCAGCAGAAAAGAAATTCAGGTATCTGAGAGTAAAAATGAGAAAGCTGAGTGCTTAAGAACAGAAAACGACAGCTTTCGGGACAGAGGAAATAAAAAACGGCGGGAGTCATGGAAATGAAATGATTCCCGCCGTTTCAGCATACTTTGAAATATTTATAATCCTCGAGGCGAATCCGGAGCGGCTCCGGGCAGCTTTTTCAGTATCAGATATGCCAGTATGCCTATCACTGCTCCGCTCACCACACCGGAAATTATCAGAACCGGGAAGTAAATGAAAACTTTCAGATTTGAAATCACGAATGCGGCAGTGAGAATCTGACCGAGATTGTGAGCAACACCACCGGCCATTGAAACGCCGGTTATCGAAAAGACATTCGTTCTCTTGAGCAGAATCATTACTGCCATGCTGAGAAGAGCACCGGCAAGCGAATAAAGCATCCCGAATAGCCCGGAAAAAAGCAGTCCGCTGATAAAGACCCTCAGCAGGTTTATCAGCAGTGCATATCGTATTCCCAGATAGTAGAGCGCGATTATCACTACAAGATTGGCAATCCCGAGCTTTATGCCGGGAATTCCGAAATTGAACGGGATGAGTACCTCGATATATGAGAATATGAGTGCCAGAGCCGCCAGAAGAGCGGCAGCGGTGACTTTTTTCACATTAGTTGAGTTCTGCATGGTAATCCTTTCTCATGAGTTTTTCAGCTGTAAAACGGCAGGCATCGTCCGGCAGGTGCCGCATTTTTATATGCAAAGCGCACGTTTTATCATTGTGAAATCGTATCGTACTCCCGGTCGCTGCCGGTGATTTCAACAACGACTTTGTTCGGGAGACAGACGATAGTTTCTCCCGATTTTGAGATATTTCCCTGCTGCACGCAGTCCTGCCCGCTGCAGTCGGAAAATTTCATTGAAACAGTGCCGTCTTTTATGGTAACCTTATTAGTATGATTATTGCGTTCGACAGTGATTTCGCGGTCTTCCGTGAGTGAGTATGAGCCGAAGAGCTCACCGTCACAGGTTATTTCAACGAGACTGCCGTCGGATTGACCGAATGAAAAAATATATGATGTGGCGAGCCCGATTACAATCAGTGCACACGCCAGTATTATATCGGCTTTTCTGAACATAAAAACCTCCGGAGGTGTCATATGAATAACATAGAAAAATCAGGATATACAGACTGCCGTCTCATGCATCCGCATGTGAAACGTATGCTGCGTGCGGCTGCCGTGCTGATAATTGCAGCCTTTGCAATTATAACACAGACAGGATGCGGCAATAAAGAGGTTTCGAAGACAGATTTTGTGCTGAATACGTCGAGCACAATAACGATATACGGCATGAATGAAAGCGACGGAGAGGAAATCCTGAGCGGTGCATTCAAGGAAATCAGAAGATATGAGAATCTGCTGAGCAGAACAATCGAGGGCAGCGATATTTATAATATAAATCATGCGGACGGTGTGCCGACAGAGGTCTCGGATGAGACAATCGAGGTGATAAAGCTGGGTATCGAGATGGGCGATATTTCGGACGGCGGCTTTGACATTACAGTAGGCAGACTGACAGAAATGTGGAACTTTACGGGAGAAAATCCGCATGTGCCCGAACAGTCAGCAATCGATGAGGCTGTCAGATCCGTGGGCTATAAAAATATAATTGTTGAAGGCAATACAGTGACGCTGAAAGATGCGGGAGCAGCTATAGATCTCGGCGGCGTGGCAAAGGGATACATTGCGGACAGGATTACAGAGTATCTTGAGGAAAACGGAGTAAGCTCTGCTGTGATAAATCTCGGCGGCAATGTTGTCGTGCTGGGCTCGAAGGAAGACGGATCGGCGTGGAACGTCGGGATAGAGCGCCCGTACAGCGATCATACCGAGGTTATAGGTTCGATTAAGACAAAGGATGCCACAGTGGTGACATCAGGCACGTATGAGCGCAAGTTCGAGGAGGACGGCGTGCTTTACCATCACGTGCTTGACCCGGCGACGGGATATCCTGCGGATACGGATCTTGAGTCAGTTACGATTACTGCAGAGCGCGGCAATTCAGGATTCTGCGACGGGCTTTCGACGATATGCCTGCTGTCAGGAAAAGAAAAAGCCGGGGAGCTGATAAAAGAGCTGCAGGAAAAGTATCCCGAGATGGGGCTTGAAGCGGCATTTATCGATAAAAATGATGATATAGTGCAGACTGAAGGGATGAACATCACACCGGCAGAGGATTGATTTCGCAGAACAGAATAATTCAGAGTACTGACTGCACAGACCAGAATAGTTCAGA
>CAVECM010000182.1:0-2399 GCA_963614095.1 Bacteroidaceae bacterium | reverse complement strand
ACATATGGTGCGACAGCTTTTATCTGAGTCATATTCGGTACTCCCGTTCCTGCAGATGTCATGAATACTGCATCGGAGTAGAAACAGAATTTGCTTCCGAATGCAACGCCGGACATGATAGCCGCTATTATTACAGCCGGGTCGATGCCCATTGAAACTGCCAGCGGTACGAAAATCGGCACTGTTATTACGATAAGTACCCAGAAGCTTGCCGCTGCAAATGCAACTGCACCGATGATAACGAATGCGAGAGCCGGCAGCAGTGCAGGCGGTATCGTCTTCGACAGTCCGTTGATGACAAATGATGAGAATCCCATGGCGTCGTTTGCCGAGCCCAGAATATATGCAAAGCATATGATGAATGCCAGCCCTGCCATACCTGTGATGCCCTCGAACATAGTGCTCATAAATTCACTTAAGGTCATCAGTCTCTGAGCCAGATACAGCACAAACTGTATCACAATAGCGGCTATTATGCCATGAACAACACTGTTGCCGCACACTATGGTTACGACTATGAGTGCGATTATCGGTATAAAGAAATTCAGAGGGGACGACGGCTGAACCTCTTCATCTGTGTCGCCGCCCATGTTGATCAGTGAAGCAGCGCTGCCGGCGTCCTCGGCCGGACATAATACAGAACCGCCTGCATCAACACGCTCATATGCCTTCTTTATGAGACCTACCTTCGGTATGATTCCCAGCGCCACGAGCAGACATACGATTATAGCTATTATAGGGAAAAACATATACGGCAGCGATTTTACATAATCATCGAATCCCAGTCCCTGCTCAGACATGCAGCCTATGGCGAATGCTGCCCAGCTGGTGAACGGTATCAGCACGCATACACATGCTCCCATCGAGTTCGCCCCGTATGCCAGATGCTCCCGAGGTATTTTCTGTTTGTCCGTGAGCGGTCTCATTGAAGAGGATACTGCCAGTACATTGAGATAATCGTCAACAAACATAACTATTCCCATGAGCCATGCCACAAACATTGTTTTCTTCGGCGTATCGGCAAACTTTCCTATAGCGTTTGCAAAACCCTGCAGTGCTCCGGATTTTTCAAAGAGCTTGATAATAGCACCGAAGCCCAGCAGCAGTATCAGCAGAAACTGATATGACTCGTTGGACAGTGCTCCGTAAATCCACCCCACATATCCGTCAAAAATACCAGTTTTGAAAACAAGTGCCGCTCCCACGATGGATGACAGGATTATCATTTCCGGCATTTTCTTTGTGATTAGTACTCCTATAATAAGTACTGCAATAGGTACGCACGATATTATTCCGTATTCCATAAATACACCTCCTTAATTGAATTTTCAGAACATTTGCTTGAGGATTATTATATGACATGTCAGAAAATTTAGTAATTGCATTTTAGTATAATTTGTATTATCCTTAATTATGACAATAATGCAAAAGTGGCAGCCACGTACTTCTTCAGGTGTATTCAGCCCGTGGTACAAACGGATAACGTTCTGAAATGTAATTGCTTCGCCGCCGCTGCTGCGCTTTCACATATACGACCTTGCGGCAGTGTTTCTGCAGATATAACCTCGGAGGATAGCAATGAACAAAAGTAATCTTATGCAGCTGAACGATATAGTTTACAAGATTTATACAATAGATGACTGTGACGAAATGCGGAAGGGTGTTCTGGAAATGCTGCAGTATCTTATTCCCTCAGATATACTTGCATTTTACCTTGCCTCTTCTGACCCTGATACACCGTATGAACTGACGCGCCCTGTCGGAATAGGTCTTGAAGAGGCGAGATGGCAGCTTTACCTTGATGATTTTTTCGAGCTGGACTACACGCGGTGGACCTTTGCGGCTCCGTCAGCCGGTGTCTACAGAGAGACCGATCTTATGAATGATGAAGCCCGGGTGAAAACACCTTTTTATCAGCAGATGTTCGTGCCGGTCGGTGTACATTACTCTGTGATAATGACGATAATACATGAAGGCAGGTTTCTGGGATGCATCGACCTTTTCAGAAAAAAAGAGTCCGGAGATTTCACTGATGAAGAGGTTCTGGTTCTGGAGATGCTCAAAAGTCATCTGGGATTCCGCCTGAATACAATGCGAAAGAGCCTCGCTTCTGTTCGCCAGAGATTTCCGAACGATGCTGCTCTGCGGGATCAGTACGGACTCACCGCAAGAGAAACTGAAATCACATATCTGCTTCTCGACGGAACATCCAGAGAGGACATCTGTTCCGGTCTGTGCATAAGCCCGAACACGCTGAAGAAGCATACACTCAATATCTATAAGAAGCTCGGAATAAACAGCTGGAGGGAAATGCTCCGCCTGCTGAAATAAAAAAGGAGCCTGGCGGCTCCCTTTTTTATTTGGATAGGTCTCCCTATTTCTTTGCGGCTGCTGCTGCC
>CAVECM010000181.1:0-2422 GCA_963614095.1 Bacteroidaceae bacterium | reverse complement strand
TCAGATGTTTTCTTATTGTCTGTGTTCTTTGATATACACTTTCAGAATTTACATTGCATTCTGCGGCGTAATCTTCAGCGCTCATTTCCTCCAGGAATCTCTTTTGTATAAGATGTTTCTGATCAGACGTGAGTCTGCTGACAGCTTTCCTGATGCGACGTGCCTGTACATTGGTCTCGTACTGACAGTAAGGATCAGATTCGATACTGCGGAGCCAGTCACTGCGGTCCATCCCGGTATTAAGCGAGGTGTGTCTCCTCGTTTCCCTGTGATTACTGTTATATTCCTGCCTGTCCAGTTCCTTTATCACATCTGCCCATTCCTCTGTGACTTCTATTTCAACTGTTTCTGTAGCGAATTCATATTTTATTTTCATTTCTAACCTCCGAATTTTGAAAACTGATATAACCTGTTCAAAATCCGTCGGTTATGGTCCTCTGATATATTTCATATGTGCTCCGTTTCCGGAGCCTGCAGCATCGGCAGTCCGAGAAGAGCTTTATGAAAACAAAAAAGAGCCTGACAAAACACCTGTCCTGTTTAGGACTGCCAATGTTTTGTCAGGCTCCTGATGATACTCATGTCAAATCCAGTCTTTACGAAAACTTTTGATTGTCTACGTCTGACTCTGAGGGTGCTCTGCGGTTGCCCAATCTGTCATCTCATATAGAAAATCTCACTTATCAAATTGTAATCTGCCGCCTTATTTTTTACTCATCCGCGGCAGCATGTATGCGAATTTCTCTTATCTGCAGGCAGCATGCCGTGACGGTGACCGCATACTGTCTTTTACACTTCGGGCAGCAGATATCCTCAATATCTGCAGAACTCGAGGAAAAAAGATGTCTGCAGCAGACGGGACATATCACATTGTATTTATTCGCCGCTAATCTGTTCATGTCAACAATCTCTCCTTTTCAATAACGGTTTTACTTCAGTCTCTTGATTCTTTCAATCCAGCTCGACTGCATATAAAAAGCCCTCCGGTATCCGGACTAACGGTTTGATAACCGATAAGTCCATATTACCAGAGAGCTCTCACATTCCGGTCACATCTGACTGATAAATGAATTATATTTCAATGATATTTGAATGATATTCCAGTCACAAATCAATGTCAGCCCAGTCACATTTCAATGATATTTCAATCACAAATCACTGATATCCGAGTCACATTCCGATGATATCGGGATAACAGACTGCTTCAGACCCATCTGCCGCAGGCTTTCTCACATATCTTCCTCCAGAATTTCTTTCAGCTTGTTCTGCTCGCCTTCATTCAGAAACTGCATAATGTTTTTTATATATGCTTTCAGTCCCGGACGTCCCGCCAGCTTCATTGCCCTTGCCATGAGCAGTATCATCTCGGGCTCATCAGGTTCAACAGTCAATGCTTCAAGGGCAACCTCATATGCAAGACTATATTCTTTCTGCTCTATATGAAGTCTGACGCATTCCATTGCAGCATTAAGAAATCTCGTATTCAGATTAGAACATTCCAGTGTCCAGCGAACACTGCTGCTTAAGGACCCGGGCAGCGGATTATTGTAAAGCTGCAGTGCATTATGACCCTGCTCAAGTTTTTCAGCAGGGCTTACAGCATCTTTCATAGCCTGGTAGAAATTCAGAAAGCGTTCTGCATCGCATTCTATATTAAAATCAGGATTGACAGAATATGTACCCCGGGTGCATATAAGCAGATCCTTAAGTCCGATAATACTCAGAGTGTTCCGAACGCGATATACTGCGCTGTTTACAACACTTGTCGGATTTCCGGACTCCTTGTCCTGGGAGATGAGTTCATATATCTCATTGACGGAAAAAATTTTATCTTTATGGAGCAGCAGTACAGTGAGCAGAGCCTGTCCCTGCTGAGTGAATTTATCCTGATAGAGAGTACCGCCGCGAGCAGAAATCCTAAATTGTCCCAGCAGATACACATATGCGGAGTTCTCGGGATATTGAGAAACCTGAAGGAGTGCATCTTTCTCGCGAGTCAGCTTGATTTCATTGAGTTCCGGAACTATTGTAAAGGATAGAATATGGAGCGGCATCGGATCCGTCATGTGTTTTTTCGGATTGTCCACCCCGATAAATCCTTTGGTGATGCATTTGTTAAACGGAACTACTATGAGGGAATGAACATCGGAATCGTTGAAATACCTGTATTCATTAGGGCGCTCATCTTTTATGGCTTCCATATCCGGAATAACAACATTCTCAAAGCGCTGGAATATTCCCAGCCAGTGAGTATATACATCAGGAGTCATATCCTTCAGCGTATCCTGCTGGGATTCGATGCCGGCGGCACAGCGTTCATGCGTATTGATGCCGGCGACAAGCTCGGTATCGCCTTCAATCACATAAGCACGGTCTGAGTCATAAAAAGCAATGGCACTGTCAAGAAGCTTCTCGATGCGTC
>CAVECM010000180.1:0-2437 GCA_963614095.1 Bacteroidaceae bacterium | reverse complement strand
TCGCATAAGTAAAGCGGCGGCTTAATGAGTGTGAAAGCCGGGCAGTTAAAAAGCCTCTTTCCCGAAATGAATCATGTATCGGGAGGAGGCTTTGTCTTCTGCTTTTGTAAAAAATGCAGCTGCATACTGAATTAAACTGCATATATTATGCAGTTTGCTGTAAAGCAAACGCATGAGGCGGAATAGAATATCTCTATTTTTTCATCATCGGCGCACCGGTGTGGAATGCCTGACCGACTTTTTCACCGATAGCGTAATAGCCGAAACGGAACTGATCGAATACAAAGGCATTAAGCTTGGCAGCATCGACCTTTCCGTTTTCGTCCAGCACGGATTCGTCAGCAAGCACACCGACGATTTCACCGATGATATGATGACCATATACTTCATTTTTGTCTTCAACGACTTTACATTCAAGTGTCAGCGGAAATTCCTGCACGATAGGTGCATCTACTTTCTCGCTTTTTACAGCGGTCAGTCCGCTGCGCTCAAATTTGTCCGGCATATCGTTTCCCGTGGCAATGCCGAAGAAATCAGCAGCCTCAATATGAGGAATGTCCGCAATGCTCAGTGTAAATGCGCCGCGTTTTTTTATGTTTTCAGATGTCTTGTGACCCTCATCAATATTGAGAGAGACCATGTTCTCAGCGCAGATACCGCCCCATGCCATATTCATGACATCAATAACGTCATCGTCGCCGTAAGTTGCAATCATCAATACAGGCATCGGAAACAGATAAGGGTTTATTTCAAGTTCTTTTTTCATTATGATAACCTCCGTTTTTTTATTTGGATTGACTTCATACTGCCGTCCTGTTATAGTTATAGCACATATCGGAGAAAAAACAAGTACTGTCATCAAAGATAGGTACTATCGCGAAAGGAAGTGTAAAAATGTCCTGCATGGAGAAATATATAAAGGATGCAAGCTTTGCCGATACGGGATTCAGCTATACTATGTCGCTGATCAGCGGCAAGTACAAAATGGTGATTTTATATTGTCTGATGGAGTTTGAGACGGTGCGGTTCAATGAAATGAAACGCTATCTCGGTACTGTCACGGATAAGACGCTCAGCAGCAATCTTAAAGAGCTGGAGGCTGACCGGCTTATTATACGGACAGAGTATCCGCAGATTCCGCCAAAAGTAGAGTATTCACTTTCCGAGCGCGGAAAATCGTTAATGAAGGTACTGGATCAGCTATGCATCTGGGGAGAGGAAAACAGGCTGACAGATTGATTAAATCCCGGTCAGCAGAATATGATGAGCTGTGACCGGCCGGGATGTGACTATGATAATTCCGGAAGTTATGAATGCCTCTCAGAACAATATATTCTGCTCAAGAATACCGGAACCAAGCTCATCTGAA
This sequence comes from Bacteroidaceae bacterium, assembly GCA_963614095.1. GTDB lineage: Bacteria > Bacillota > Clostridia > Peptostreptococcales > Anaerovoracaceae > Lentihominibacter. The sequence goes on along the minus strand of CAVECM010000180.1, from coordinate 1,068 downwards.
ATGTGCCGGCTTTGCATCTATCTGAATATGGAGCGTACCAGTCTCCACAGAATCCATACGATAATAACAATCGGAATCAGACTGCAGAGGAAGCTCACTATGGAATTAAAAATAACATATCTCATGTTCCATACGCCGATAGCCGCGATAATAATGGCGATTATAAGCAGAATCCTGAGGACTGTTCTCCAGCGGATATCTGCGAGCCGATTGGTAAATCGGTTAAAAGCAGCACGTATGCGGTAACGCCTTTCTTCACGTCGTCGTTCTCTCTCAAGCTCATGCAGTTCACGTTCATATGTGTTTCTGAAGGGTGCGGAGTCGGACCCCTCCCGGCCGGATACCACATCAGGCTCTACAGTCGGAATAGTGCCGCCATCGGCAGCAGCGGACTCGAATCCTGCAAAAAAATCATTTTCGTCAGGATTTGATGCAGCAGAGGCATTTGATTCGACAACAGGAACATCAGGTTCGACGGCAGGAATATCCGGAGATGGTGCCGCAGGTGTATTTTCTGCGGAAGAGGCTCCTTGTCCGCCGGCGGTGCTGAAAAACTCCCGGCGCAGATTCTCAAACGGATTATCGGCAGGAGCATTATCCATTGTGAAATCATTATCCCGGGCAGTATCCGACGGCCGGTCTCCGGCGGAAATATCAGAAATATCAATCGGCAGGCAGGCATCAGAAATATCAGAAGCCTCATTCAGCCGGCCTCCGGCAGACGTGTTAAAAGCACTGTTCACTGACGATGCGACCGATGAAGGTCTGTCAGCTGATGCAGCCTCGGCTTCGGGCAATTCATCAGAATTGCGGTCATTGGATTTTTTTGACGGTGAACCGGGTGCCCATGTAAATCCCGCATTCAGCAGTTCAACATTCGTACTTGCGTCATTGTATACACGCCCTCCGCAGAACGGGCAGCTTGTTCGCTTCTTTTCATAGATATACTGACAGTCATCACACCGGAATGCCATATAAGACCCCTTTCTGAAAAATTATTTCATAAATATCACAGATACATTCTATAACTGACGGCGGTTGTTATCAAGAAATTTTATGATTCAGCAG
>CAVECM010000179.1:0-2454 GCA_963614095.1 Bacteroidaceae bacterium | reverse complement strand
CAGATGAGAAGGCTGCTGCAGGAGGAAAAACTCACGAAAAAGAGCATGATATCGGTTCTGCAGGAGAATAAGCCTAAGCAGAAAAAGAAAATAGTGCTCAGGAGCGAACGGGTCATGAATCTGATTCCGGAAGAACTGAGCCCGGAAAAAAGCGAAGAATTCATCATCGAGGCACTGGAGCATTACAACAGATGCCTGGCCGGCAGACGGAATACAAGAGAAACTTCGTTGATAAAAAGAATGTAAATTTTAAAATACAGATGTACAAAAATTATCAAATAAAAATGTACGAAAAAATATATTCGCACATTTGCAGGCGGCGGCACGGAATAGTAAGATGTATGAAATAAAAATAAAACAAAAGGCTATGCCTGGATCAGGGAATACAGATGAATTTACGAAAGGACCGGTGAAGAAGATGTTAAGAAGAAACAGGAACAGAATCAGTCTTACGGATGAAGAAAAGAACATAATAATAAACGGACTGCTCAACTGGAGAAACGAGCTCATACGTGAGGGCAGATATACAGACGCAATCGACGACCTGCTCTTAAAGCTTCTTGACTGACAAAGCCGGTTACAAACATAATCCGCATCCGGAGAAGCTATAAAAGAGAATCCGGTGAGCAGGAGCCTGCATGCACAGAAGCCGCAGCGTCCTGATAAAGAAACAAAATAAGAAAATATACATATATAATAAGATACTTACAGCCATTCCATATAACGGAGTGGCTTTTTTTATAACATAGGAAATATCGCTTTAGAGATATTTCCGTATGTTTCAAAGAAAGCACCTTGAATGTTATCGCACCTTGCGTGCGATATGTGGAAATAGGAATTTTAATTCCGTATATTTCCACTTTTTTTATTTAAAAGAACACAGGAGGAACAGCGTATGAAAAAAAGATGCATGAAGAACAGAAAAGCAGCTGCAGACTTTGCAGGAAAAGCGAAAAGAAAACAGGATGCCGGCAGGAGGCGGGAAAGAGATGAAAAAAACGCAGAAATCACGCGGCACCTGGCACAGACGGTGGACAAACTGCTTGCAGGAGCTGTCATAGAAAAGGAACTCGACTTTGATGCGTATATAAATGCACTCGGTGAAATCAGTATACGTGCTGACATGGGAGAACATGACACAGCCATTGAACTTATATATGTACTGGCGACGATACTTGATTGTAATGCGGATGCGATAATCAGACATCTGATTTATCCGCACCCGGAGACAGTCGTGATTTTTACGGAATACTTCAGCGAATACATTGCGGACAAATATCTGCTGGAAAGAACAATACGCACGGCCGAGGCAGAAATGCAGGCGAAACAGGCGAGGAGAGGTGCGGGGCAGGATGATGCACTCAGAGACATATATGGGAGGAAATACATGGAGAATCTGTTTGATGAGGACTGCTGCTGCATCAGGAACATGACAGAAGAAAGTGAGGAGGAAAGCTATGAAATCGGGTAAAGTCATTGCAATCTGCAACCAGAAGGGCGGAGTCGGAAAGACCACGACAGCGGTGAATCTGGGAGCTGCGCTCTGCATAGAGGGAAAGAAGGTGCTGCTGATAGATCTCGACCCGCAGGCGGACCTGTCAGCGAGTCTGGGGTTTGAAAGAACGGATGACCTTGAAGTGACGGTATCTGCGATGATGGGAAAAGCAGTCAACGAGGAGAATTTCGACCCGGCGGAGGGAATAATCGAAACGGAGGAGGGCATATGCTTTCTTCCGTCAAACATTGAGCTTTCCGCGATGGAGATGAGTCTTGTGGGTCTTATGAACAGGGAGCGCATACTGAAAAGCTATGTGGACAGAGTGAAAAGGAACTTCGACTATGTGCTGATTGACTGCATGCCGTCGCTGGGGATGGTGACGATAAACGCGCTTGCGGCTGCGGACAGCGTCATTATCCCGGTTCAGGCACATTATCTTCCTGCAAAGGGCATGGAGCAGCTTTTAAACACGGTTTCGAAGGTTCAGCGGTATGTGAATCCGGAGCTTAAGGTGGACGGGGTGCTGATGACGCTGGTGGATGCCAGAACGACATTTTCCGTGGAGGTGCCGGAGATGATAAAGGCACGGTACGGAGACAGCATTAGAATATATGACAACATGATTCCGATGCGTATAAAGGCTGCGGAGACATCCGCCCGGGGAATAAGTATTTTCAGCTATGAACCCCGAAGCGACGTGGCGAAGGCATATGCGGGGCTTGCGAAGGAGGTGATGAGGGATGCCGCAAAAGAAAGAACCAAGGTTTGTGCTGAAAGGGGTAGATGAGTTTTTCACAACTCAGGAAATGCGTGATGATGCAAAGCTCGCCAGGATTCATGAAATCGCACTTGATGAGATTGACGAGTTCCCGGATCATCCGTACAAGGTGCAGGATGATGAGGATATGCTGAGCCTCATGGAAAGCATCAGGGAAAACGGGGTGCTCACGCCGGCA
>CAVECM010000178.1:0-2554 GCA_963614095.1 Bacteroidaceae bacterium | reverse complement strand
TTTGCCTCATTAATTTACTGAATTATATTCTTAACTGCACTGTCTGTTATCAGTGTCTTTCCGCCGAGGACTATGACCTTATTTATGCTTTCGTCCTCTGCATAAGCGGCTGCGTCGCTGTATCCGCTCGCCGAGGAATCAACAAGCAGAAGCGGTGCATCTGCAGAAAGTGCAAGCGGTCCGCCTGAGAGTCCGTCAGGGAAGTTATGGGCATATGCGAGCACTGCAGTGTCTGCGTCCAACGGGAAGAACTGCTTCGCCACAGCTACCGATGTCTGATATCTGTTGCTTCCGCACACACGTTCACACGTGCCGTACTGATCGTAATCGTTCATCTGCTTTGCGGTATTTATACTCACTACCCCGGTGCCGCCGATAATATAAACATCATTGACATCAATGCTGCTCAGATAGCTTTTCTGGGTGCTGTTCAGACCAGCTTTCGCAACGAGCAGTATCGGTTTTCCAACCGCTGATGCCGAGAGGCTGTCTGCAAAGCCCTCACCCGTGCAGACGAGCAGATCTTCATCATTCACACCTGCCGCCTTCAGTATAGCGATATTGGTGTCATATCTTGTCTGGCCGCCGAGTCTCTCAACTTTGAGATTTCCCAGACTCTTTTCGAATCTCGATGTCACTGCTCCTGTACCTCCGAGCAGATATACAGTACCGCCGGACTTCAGATTCTTGCTGATATACTGCTTCACATCGGCTTCGCTCTTTGTGTCCTTGCCGACCAGCATCACAGGAGCGTTCTTCACCTTTGCAAGATAGCTGCCTGCAAGAGCGTCCGGATAGTCAGCACCGCTGGCCACGATTATGTTCTCGAACTTGCTGTCGACACCGAGGCTCATCTTAAGAGTATCAGCCACAGCACTTGCAGTCAGGTATCGGTTACTTCCGTAAATACGTACCATATCCCCATCAAAACAAAGAGTTCCGTAGGCATCCTTCCATACTGCGTTTACTGTCAGATCAACAGTAACGCATGAAAAATCAGCATCCCATCCGGCAAGTGTATATCCTGCTTTTGCAGGTACGTTTTCGGGTTCTGGTGCGGCTGTTCCATCAGCAACATACTGTACACTCGTATAAGTCGATCCATCGTCATACTTAGCAGCAAATGTAACCTTATGATATAAAGGAACAGTAACAGTGTATGTATATGCACCCTTCACATTATTTTCATTTGTATAGTTTATTGTTACCTTGGTTTTCCCGTTTTTTACTGCACTTATCAGCCATCTTCCGCTGCTTGCCGTGCTCATTATTTTATTCAGTTCTGACTCCGACCAGTCAGATTTCATCTTGCTTTCGCAATTAGCTGCCGAGCAATTTATCGCATACCATGTCTCACCTGAACCTGCAATAGGCGTTATTTCAGCTTCTGAATTGCAGAACGGGCATTTTCCTGCAGCAAGCTGTTCTTTCAGTGTGGTTTTTGAAACATCAAAAACTTTTAAAACGCTGCTGTCTGCAGCAGATACTGAGTTTACAGTTACTTCAGATGCTTCTGAACTTGCACTGCTTTCTTTAAGATACAGCTGCTCATATACATGAAAAGTTTCACCGTATTCCCATGTGCAGTCCTTATATTCATATGTGCTGCCATCTTTCTGATAATACAGCACACCTTTATTCTCTCCGGCGTTTACTACACTGGGAACAAAACCGGTTGTAATCAGCAGCATAACAATGAATGCAGCTATAAATTTCTCTCGCTTATTTCCTTTCATCCTTCGCCTCCTTTTGTTATTTATTATAACCTTGAATTCATTTTACTATTTTCAAATATTTCTGTCAACGTATTATAGATACTATTCTATAATATAACTTTAACGTTATTTTATAACAAAACAGCGGTTGAAGCGTTGGGATATGATTTCAGTCGTCTTATATTCTGTTTGATTTCCTGTTTCCGACCATAAGCGCAGCCGTCCGCCTGCTGTTCGAAGTCCCTGATTCTGAAGCATAATAAAACGGCAGCCGAATCTATGACTGCCGCTTTGCTGCACTGTGAATATTATTCTGATGTAATCTGTTTTTAACCGTTTGCGGCCCGCGTCAGGATAAGACATAAGAAACCTGCGGAGCTTTACGCCTCATATACCGCAATACGCAGTGAGCTCCAGTCCTCTATGACGCCGGTGCATACATAAATTCTGTTTTCAAGCCACTGGTATCTGCTCTTTTCCACTTCAAAACGTACTGAACCTTTATAATAATACTCGTCTGCAGGCACCTTCTCTCCGGCCAGAAATCTGTCCTCCAGTTCCTGAGGCAGATGAAGATATGCATCTATCTTCATGAATATATGTGCTCCGTCTTCCGTCTCCAGCAGCACGGATTCATATATTCTGTTCAATCCGTCTGCCGGCGAATATGTAGTGCTGAATCCAAACGGCAGAACCTTGCCGCTCAGCTGTTCGCCGGAAAATTCTCCGCCGCTGTTCACAGATATCAGCAGATTCCCCTCCGACGTTTCATTAAGTTCTATATCCTGAGACTGTTCGATTTTCATATCAAATATCTTTTTCACTGTCTGCATCTCCTT
>CAVECM010000177.1:0-2657 GCA_963614095.1 Bacteroidaceae bacterium | reverse complement strand
GGTTTCTCGCGGGCAGTATATCGGAGAGGTCGGCAGCACAGGCTACTCCACCGGAACGCACCTGCACCTCGGAGTAATGTCCGGCGGCAGCTTCGTGAACCCGGAGAAAGGGTGGCTGAGCATACCGTAGGAATGAAGAAAATACAGCGCCTTTTTAAAGAATCACACTGATGGGCGATGGAATTTTCAGAAAAATCATGCTAGTATTGCACCGTAAATTTCATCAGCGTTTCGAAAAACATATCAAAACTCCGGAGGTGTGATTTGACTGCCGGGGTGACAGTGTGATTTTCGAGTAAAGACGTTTCGAGCAATAATGTAATGCTCGAGTGAGGAGGAGAGTATGAAGAAAAAAAGCTTGAAAAAGAATCTGCTTTATTTCGCATTAGCGTTTACCCTTGCGGGGGCGATGCTTCTTTCAGGATGCGGCAGCGAAACGAGCGAAAACGAGAAAAACGGAGCGGCTGAAGACAGCCCGTCAGCAGTCTGCAGCAACGGCGTGATGATCGGGCAGATTGAAAACGGCGTGACATCATATCTGGGCGTGCCTTATGCGGAGCAGCCGGTCGGAGAACTCAGATGGAAGGCTCCGGTGGCGGCAGCAGACAGTGATGAGGAAATTGTATGTGATGAGTATGGAAACACTGCGCTGCAGTATGAGTGGCCGACGGAGCAGGCGTCATATTCCGAAAAAGGTGAGGACTGCCTTACACTTAATATCTGGAGCTCCGGCGATGCAGAGAACAAGCCTGTAATGTTCTGGATTCACGGCGGCGGATACAGCTGGGGCGGAACCACAGACCCGATATACGACGGACAGAAATTCGCCGAGGCAAATCCGGATGTGATACTTGTGACAGCAAATTATCGCCTGGGCGTTATGGCATGGGCAGACTTTTCACAGGTTCCCGGCGGTGAAGAATATACAGACCTGAACCTTGGAATCAGAGACCATATCTGTGCGCTTGAGTGGGTACAGAAAAATATAGAAGCTTTCGGCGGGGACCCGGATAACGTTACAATATTCGGAGAATCCGCAGGAGGCGCATCCGTAAACACTCTGACCGCATCACCTGCAGCAAGAGGGCTTTTCCAGAAAGCGATAATCGAGAGCGGAAGCAACGATCCTGCCGATTCGGTACAGGATGCGCGCGATTTTGCAGATCTTATGATGGAAACCGCAGGGTGCGAGAATATGGAGGAGATGCTTGAAGTAACCGCAGAGGAATGGATGGAGCTGGATACGGAATACTGGCTCGGCGATGAATCACCGGGGCCTGTGGTTGACGGTGTGATTGTGCCGGAGGATTATGAAGCGGGGCTGAAAGAAGCAGCTGCTTCAGGTGTAAAGCTTCTCATAGGCTACAACGGAGATGAGGATTACTACTTTGTTCAGGAATATGAGGGCAAGAACAAGAAAAAGCAGTGGAGAGAGAATCATCTGAAGGAATGGGAAGAAACTTATGCGAGTCTTCCGGATGAAGGAAAGGCTCTGATGGATGAGTACATGCAGATTCAGACAGATCAGGGCAAGAAGAAGGTATTTGCGATTTCCGAATTCACAACGGACGCAGAAGGATACTGGGCGACAACCTGGGCAAATGCATTCTCGGAAGGCGGCGGTGATGTTTACATGTATTACTGGGATGTTCCGTCAACATCAAACAAGTATTATAAGGGGGCATGCCATGCAGTAGAGCTGGCATATGTGTTCAATAATCTGCAGGATACAATTTATACAGGGGAGAATCCTGATGAGGAAACTGCTGTAAAAACGCAGGAAGCATGGACGAATTTTGCAAAGACCGGCAATCCGTCAATCAGTGATGTTGAGTGGACGACATATAATGAAAACACAAAGGAAACGATGATGATTACACTGGATGGATGGAGCATGGAGTCTGACCCGATGAGCAGACAGAGAGAAATTTACAGAACACTCATGGATAACTATCTCAGATAATGCAGATGCAAAGGTCACGTACATAACTATTGAGCAGATGATTCAGCATTGCACAATACATAATAATTCAGTCTTGAAACAGATATATCAGAAGCTGCAGAGTTATTTCTGCAGTTTCTGACTGTTTATGATATAAGTCAGTTCCATTCTGGTATTCACGCCGGCTTTTTCGAAAATGTTGCGCATGTGGGATTTTACAGTATTCAGGGATATGCACAGTTCTGCGGAAATTTCATTATTTGACAGTCCCTTGTAAACCAGTTCTATTATTTCACGTTCTCTGTGCGTCAGCTTGTATTCCTGAGCAGTCATGTCCAGTCTGAACGTGAGTTCGTCGACCTCATCTACAGAGCTGTCGGGAACGCTGTAAAGCTTCTGAAAGTCTTTTTTGTAAATAAACCAGCATGTGAGGATATTTATAATAAGCAGAATCCAGCCGGAATAGTCTTTGCTGCTCCATGCAGCGATTTTTTTAGTCCCGAGATCGATGCAGAGAGGAATCTGAAACAACAGATAAATACTGAGTATAACCGAGCCGGTCATTACATATTTTCTGATTACTGCGAGAAGGATGCGGTCAAGGGCTTTGAAAGCGCAGGTTATTATGATGGTGGTGCATGCAGCGGCAAAAATGATTTCAGTGAGATGGTAAAACAGCAGGAGTGCAGGGCTTTCGATATAGTACGTGCTGTTC
>CAVECM010000176.1:0-2706 GCA_963614095.1 Bacteroidaceae bacterium | reverse complement strand
CTGCTGCAGCCAGCGTTCGCCGATTTTGCTTCCAAACTTGAGAGTCAAAGAACAAATACAGATTAATCAAAAGACAATACAAATCAGTCAAAAGGCAGATACAAGCCCGCCGGAGAGCAGGCAGGAGTCAAAGAACAGATACAAATCCGCCAAGGAGCAGGCCGAATCAGCCGAATGACATGCACAAAAAATAAAGAAACACTGCGCGGCCGGGGCCTTGCCCCTTTACAGATCTTAACTATATGCCGTAATCGCAAGTGTTTCTTTATTGTGTATAAATGGAAGAATTTCTTCGGAACTGATGCATCGGATTATTCATCCTCAGATGAATCGAACCATATATCTCCTGCCCGCATTCAGCAGGCGGGGAAAGTGTTTCTCTCACCTTCAAACGAATATCAGATGTTCTGTTCCGATATGGAATGTTGTATACGTTTTATTCAGTTCTGCGGCCTGCATATCTTCCGGATTCCCGGCATCATGCAGATTCATTGCCGCAGGCAGCCGAGCCTCCTTTATTAATCCGGTTTTACTGTAATCCGGCTCCTGCTGCTTGTCTGTGTATACTATGATACCACTAATAGCCTTTACTTTCTTGCTGTCTTTTTTACATTTTTTAAATGTTCTGATTTTTCACAGTTTGCCCGACAAGGTCCTTTGAGTAAATATTTCATAATTTACCGGGCCCGCGGCAGCAAATTTTTCACAGATTACTCGTCATCATCAGGTATCGGATCGCTCTTCTTTCCGACCATATAAAGAATGATGCTGAGCACAAGCATTCCCGCGCCGAGCCATGTCAGTATCGAAATCATCAGCTCCCAGTTGCTCATAAGTCCGGAACCGTAAAGATCAAGGTAATAATCATGCCCCCATCCGGCCTCGTACCATCTGAGGAAGAATGAACCTCCGAATGCCAGTATACCGAATATAAGGAAAAACCTTCCGAATCGTACCAGATCCCCGGCTGCAAGTCCCGTCTTAGGGTTTTCAGGATAAAGCTGCGGATTTTCCACAGAAAGACCGCCGTAAACCTTCTTGCAGATGATGTACATCACAAACGCGAACAGAATAAGCACATATCCGAGCAGGAAGTACTCTGTTCCGTTCATCAGTATACCTACAAGACCTATAAACAGCATCGCGAAAACGATATAATACGGAGAAATCCTGCCCTTTACATAATAAAGGTCGCCTCTCTTCTCTACCGGATACAGCTTTCGCAGCTTCAGGAATGCGAACGCGAATCCCACATAGCATACGAAAAGCAGCGGTGAGAGTATGATAACCAGGATTTCAAAATCCAGATTGACAAGAATCGCATTGAGCACTGCCAGAATCAGAATCGGCCATACAGGCACCTTGCGGTTTTTCGAAACTGTCGACAGGAACTTAGGGCATAAATGGTCTTTGCCGAGAATCATGAAAGATCTCGATGCAGTTGCCGTTGTGGCATTCACGAGTGCCAGCTGCGATATTACTGCCGTAATCATGAATGCTACACCTGCCCACTCTCCCACGTGAGTTCTCAGAACCGTCGAATAATCGATAGTGTCGCCCCATTCGGACCACGGACCCACGGAAACGATTCCGCCGAGGGTAGGAAGAATGTAGCTGACTACCATGACAACGATACACCATTTCATTCCCTTCGGGATAATCTGAGGGTTCTCAATCTCGCCGCCCAGATTGGCGATAGCTGTATATCCGCAGAACATCCACACGCCGATGGCTATTCCTACGCCGAGGCTGGAAAATGCGCCGTTTTCGACGTTCATGAACGGATCGAACGGATTGTATTCCCAGTGAGCCAGACCCACTATGCCGACTGCAAGGAATGCCGCAAGTATAATAAATGTGAATATAGTGTTCAGTACATTCACTTCCTGAATACCTATGAGATTCACCACTGTAAAGACAAGAATAATTGCAAACTTTACAATAAGCTTAACCATCGGGCTCATCGGCACATACATACCGATATAATCTGTCGCCAGCACTATGTACGACGCTCCCGTCAGATACCATGCGACAGCCATCCACAGTCCGAATGCAAAGCCCCAGAATTCACCGAATGCCATCTTCGCCCATACATAAGGACCCGAATCGACCGGCGCAAGATTGGTAAGCTCCGATACATAAAGTCCCATCGGCAGCGCCCACATCAGCGGTATCACAATCAGCAGCACCAGCGTAACTCCCGGTCCGGATGACGGAATTATCGACTCTATGCCGAACGCGCCTCCGCTTACTGCGCAGAAAATGAAGATAACAATTCCCATGAGTGAAAACTTCGTCTTTTTCAGCCCGGGCACGACATCCGTCAGCACCTGACCGCCTTCATACTTAACCTTCATAACAACACCTCACTCCTAAAAAATAATATAACTGCGTCCTTTTTTACTCCTGTTTCCGCACGAATCGGATTCGCCGATTCTCGCTATCGACCCCTCTCCGCAATTGATTCCATCCTCTGCAGTTGATTCTATGCTTTAGTTTATCATTATATCAGAGACAGGAAAACCCGATTTTTGAGTTTTTAAGAAATTTTCTGATTTGTCCGGTCAATTTAACGGAGCTCGCTTTGCTGCGCAGCAGGTCTGCAGTAAATGTTCTGCAGACTGTTATGGCACAAATGTGTATGATATAATTATAAAAGAATTTACAGCATAAGCAGCAGGCTGCATTAAGCTGCCTATCTGAAGC
>CAVECM010000175.1:0-2728 GCA_963614095.1 Bacteroidaceae bacterium | reverse complement strand
AAGAGCAGCTGATTTTCAAGTAATCTGATGCTGGTTACAATCAGAACTGACCCTGCTGCGCCGCGATGAAAATCATGTTTATACAGGATATCTGCACCGGAACATCAGATGAGATTAATCGCATTTACAAGCTCGTCAATATCCAGCTGGGTGTAGGTATTGTTCAGCAGGTCCTGGGAATGACCCATGATTTTCTTTCTTATCGAATCTCGTATTTCAGCCTTGTGCATCAGTGAACTGCATGTATATCTGCAGCAATGCGGTGTGTGATCCATACGGAGACTTTCCATAAGCGGGGAAAAGCGCTGTTTATAATAATTGTCATACAGGAATTTTTCCCCGTCTTCACGGTGAATCAGATATTCGCTGTCGGAGTCTTCAAACCAGACCTTGAAGAACGGGTATACCTTTTCGGCAATAGGTACCCTCCTGATGCCGCTTTTCGTCTTGCTTTCAATAACATCAAAGTACCTTTCTTCAAGGTGTACGTCCTCCTTCTTAAGTGCCAGAAGCTCATTAACTCGAACACCTGAATATATCATCATCAAGGCTGTCTGGCATATTGGATTGTCTGTATATTTCCACAGTGTCTCGACTTCCTCGTTTGTAAACTTTTTCCTATGATACTGATTCGGGTTTTTATCCTTGTAGGCGGAGATGTCTATAAAACCGCTGTAATCCTTCGACACGTAATCATATTTCATTGCGTGCTTGTACATCTTTGAAATAAGAATTTTCATCTTCTTCATGGTCGGGTAGTTTTTATCTGTTGTATCAAACAGATGCTGCAGTTCCTTGGCCTTGAGATTTATGAATATTTTATTGTGCAAGGGCTCACATGCATTAAAAGCAGACTTATCAGCGCAGATTGTTGACTCCGAAGAAGTTTTGAACGCTTGTTCGGACCATTCTTCATATAATTCTTTGAAGGTCATTCTGGAAGCTTCAACGTCATAAGGCGCCCTGTTATAGTCGGCAAGCATCTGAAGTCCCTCAGCTTTTGTTTCTGCGTATCCGATGGTCAAATCATCACGGACGGATTTTCCGGAGTCATGATCCACATGATAGCCCAGAGTCTTTTTTACGATGTAGGGCTTTCTTCTGTTGCCGCTTAGTTTATAGACGCTTCCGTATCCGTTAGGTAATCTCATTCAAATATCACGTCCTTCCTTAAAAGTTATAAATGTACTTTTGGTCTGACCGCAAGCTCATCGGCTGCAATCAGTGTTTTCTTAACCCATGCCTTGTAAATGTCGTCCGGAATGCTGCCGTTTGCTCTGCCTTCTTTGTAGAATCTGAATTCTTTCAGAAAATCGCAGAATGTCTTGTTGTATTCAAAGTCACATTCCATAGCATCGCAGTACATGGCCAGAACTTTTCTGTTGTCTTCAATCTGAAACTCTTCTATATTGAGCTTGATGCCCTGAGCACCTTCAAGTTCAAAGATTGCTGAAAAAATATCCGCGAATGTATCAATCTGAATACCGGGACTTTCCTCGGATATAAGCTCATCCATCGAAATGTCCAGCTCGTTTGCAATATTATTCAGTACATCCAGGGGCATGTTGATTTCTCCTGATTCATACTTCTGAACTGTTCGGACAGATTTGCCTATTGCATCCGCAAATTCATTCTGTGCAAGCCCCTTTTTCTTACGAGCAAGCTTGATTCTAATTCCAATCTCCTCGGGGGATAAAACTACATTTTTCATAACAGTCTCCTTTCTGATACGAACAGTATATCACCATATGCACGAATTGTAAATGCAGAATTACATAAAAAACGCATTCAAAATGCGCAAAAGGTATTGACAGTAGCCTTGAGAAGGCGTATATTACTAATAAAGACGAACTAAAAGTGCGGACAAACGAATCAAAAGGAGGGATAAAGGTGAATATGATGAAAAGCGGAGAACAGAAAATATATGTTGAATTCCCGGCTTTCACAGGCAGGAATGTACCGATTAAGGAAATCGCAGAAGCAATCGGAAAGGATGCGCAGTATATTCGGATCGGGCTGCAGGAGGGCTGGCTGAAGTTCGGATATGCTCAGAAAATCGGTGCATCATCGGAATATAATTACTACTGCCCGGACAAGAAGGTGTGGGAGGAGACAGGATATTTCAGAGAAGTTAAAAGTAAAAGAACAAAGGCTGCAATCTGAATGATGGCAGCCTTACTTGCCGGCGGTCAGCGGCTTACGGAAGGCAGATGATGTGAATGGGAAGAAAAAAACAGAAGAGTCCGCCGCCGGCATTTGCAACCGGGGGAACATGGCACACACATTATACGGTAATGTTTGACGATCAGTTTGATTCAGCTGCATATAAAGCATTGTCAGCTAATGCAAAACACGTTTACGGAATCATCAGAAGACAATACAAGGGCAGTTATACAGGAGACAGAATAATATGTTCATACAAGAAGTTTGAGGAGTACGGTGTCAGAAGAGAAACTGCAGCAAGAGCAATTGAACAGCTGGAGGCATACGGATTCATAGATATAACAAGAGGCGGTCTCGGGCATGTGCCCAATGAATACAGGCTTGTTGACAGATGGAAAAGCTTGTCGGATCCGGAGCAGATGATTCAGGCAGAAGAAGAGTTTAAGAGAAGGATGGATTTAAAGAAGCGTATCAGGGAACAGAAGAGAAATTTCATTCAGGGCCATACAGAGTAAAAGCACTCTGTATGGTATATATATAAACCGTTCCGAAACCGTAACCTATT
>CAVECM010000174.1:0-2780 GCA_963614095.1 Bacteroidaceae bacterium | reverse complement strand
CCGTTTGCCTTTTTAGGATATTTTGTATTGTATTTGCATTCCGAGGCCTGCATCGGATCCGTTCCCCTGCCTCCTGATTCCTGCATCATGACAGCCTTTATGAGCTCGACATACTGTGAGATGCCGTATTCTTTCGCGAACCTTTGTATAACGGGAGTGTAGGCCTCAACCTCAGCACTTACAGGCTCATATGAGGATGATGATTCATCTCCGAAAAAGTAAAATGCGGCGCCGAAGAGCACGCAGATTATTATGATAACCACAGCTGCCGCACCTGCTGATCCGATGACTGCGGCGAGTGCCTTGACTCCCTCTATAATCATCCGCACCAGATGCGAAAGAGCTCTGGCCGTGCGTTTTGCATTCTTCTGCATTCTGCGTGCGGTATCCTTAAGCTGAAGCGTTTTCCGGGCGGCAGCATCACGTTTTGCCTTGTCTGCGGCGGCTTTTCTGTAAAGTGCACCTTTCTTCTGCGCAGCTGCAGGTGTTTTGATTCCGGCAGGGTGTATTCCGCTGCCTGATGCCTTTGCATTTTCTCCTGCGTGCCTGCTTCTTAAAAGTGCGTTTTTCTGTCTCTTTATTTCAATGGCTTTCTTTGCCTTGTGTATCTGTCTGGCAGATACCTTTACTGCCGCATCCGCAGTTTTTTCCGTACCGATACGAGCATACTCTGAAGTCTTTTCCCGTGCGTAATCGACAGGATTTTCAGAATCCCTTCTGTCAGAGGCGGCAGTATCCTTTACTCTTATCTCGGCTTTTCTGATATGGTCTGTCATCATAGACGTGCGGTCAAGTGTTTTTATGTTGCCTGTATCTTTCTCTCTTGTTTTAATTTTTGCCAAACAGTATCCTCCCTTCTTCGTGTTTTCAAAAAAGAAAAAGCGGCAGCTGTTGTACTGCCGCCGTGTGTCAGGGGCTATATTACATAGTTCCCCTGAATCAGGATGCGTGATGGTAGTAGAGCCGCACCTACAGGTCTTTGTAATACAGGGCGTCCTCAAAACCATCAACATATGCCACTTTATAAATCTGATTAATCAGCAGATGCAGGCGCTCTGCATTCAGCTTGTCCAGCCTTCCATAAAGTGTGGCGTAGTCTTCCTGTACTATTTTGGGATATTCATAGGGTATCCTGTTATCATAATCCCAGGGCTTCTTTAAATCTTCAGACATGGTAAAACCTCCTCCCTTTGTAAAATATATGCATTTATTATATACCGCTGTCTTACAGTATAGTGGAACTCAGAGGGAGAAAAACATACCCTCGCAGGGTTAATTCCGGAAGGCAGGGCTGCCCTGTGTGAAAATCAATACTAAATGCACACTTTTTATCAGATAAACATGTACAGATTTTATGATGTCGGCTTGCCTCCCGCATGCATCTGCGGATGAGGAACTCCTGCTGCTGTTTTAGGCCCCGGCTCCGGTGCCTGCAGCTCAGCCTGGTTATTCACAACGTCTGATAATTTCGTACTCATCAGATGGTAGAGCTTTGTGTCCTTCGGAAAGTCATTTGCAAACGGTACAAGAGAGCTTCCGACTTTGATAAGGCCGTGCCCTGCATCCACATTGGTGATATACGAAAGCTGAAGGTCTGAGATGTTAAGAAGCTTTGCAAGCTCAATCCGGTCTGTTGCAGCCTGGTTAAGCATGACGATGAACTCGGAGTTTGAGAGCATCGTCCTTGCGGTATGCGACTGCAGCAGATCATCGACGTTCTGCGTTATGCCGGTGCAGAAGGCGCCGTATTTGCGGACTCTCTTCCAGAGCTTGAACAGAAACTGCGCCGAGTATTCGTGCATGAAGAGAAGATAGATTTCATCGATAAAGATGAATGTCTGCTTTCCCTTCTGCCTGTTTACCGTGATGCGGTTCAGGATGGAATCGAGGATTACGAGCATGCCTATGGCACGCAGCTGCTCGCCGAGCTCGAGGATATCGTAGCAGATCAGGCGGTTTGAGGTATCCACATTGGTCTGCTTTGCAAAAGTATTGAGAGACCCCCTCGTGAAAAGCTCAAGCTCAAGTGCCAGCGAGTGCGCCTCCTTTTCAGGCTGCCTCAGAAGCTCATCCCTGAAATCGGCTAGTGTGGGCGGCGTGCCCTGGTAGTTGCCCTGCTTGTAGTAGCGGTATACATTCTCCGTGCACCTGTCTATAATCGACTGCTGCCCCTTTGCAAAATGATGCCCCGCTATAATCTGCTCGCACAGGGACTGCAGGAACTGCGATTTTTCTATGACGGGATCCACCTCTCCGTAATCCTTGTTCATGTCCATCGCATTGATGTGATTGGGAGATGTCGCGGATATTTCTATGACGCTTCCGCCCAGGGCATTTACAAGGGGCGCGTACTCTTTTTCCGGGTCGATTATAATGATGTCGGCATCGGTTGAGAGCATGAGATTCGTGATCTCGTTCTTTGCTGTAAAGGACTTGCCGGAGCCTGAAACGCCGAGGATGAAGGAATTGCCGTTAAGGAGCTTCCTTCTGTCTGCTATGATCATGTTCCTGCTGATGACATTCTGACCGTAGTAGATGCCGTGTTTGTCGCAGATTTCCTGCACGCGGAAAGGCATGAATACCGCAAGCGACTCGGTGGTAAGAGTTCGGAATGCATCTATTTTCCTCACTCCGAATGGGAGTGCCGTCTGAAGTCCCTCAAGCTGCTGATATCTTAATATCGTCATCTGGCAAAGGTGCTTTCTTGCGGTTGTGAGAATCTCCTCGGTGTCGTTATCAAGCTGCTTCTTTGTATCTGCTGTATGAACGATTGTGATTAC
>CAVECM010000173.1:0-2839 GCA_963614095.1 Bacteroidaceae bacterium | reverse complement strand
TCTCGGCATATCATCATCCCAGAATTCTTCTCCTGTAAAGAGATGCTCCCACATTTCGTCAATAAGGAATCCGTTGGTTGCGATTGTGTAATCTCCGCTTCCGAAATCCTCGTCGGTTCTTACCTTATCTATACAGGCTGTGTGTTCAACAACAAAAGCGTCTCCCGATGTGTCCGACGCATGGAAATTTTCACCTGATCCCGGTCCGAGTTTCTCTTTGATATACATATCCTTTGCCTCTGCGGCTGTGTCACATTTCCATGCCGTGTAAAACACGCCCGTACACGGAGGCAGTCCGCATGCATAGTCCTCTTTCATTCCTTCCTGCCCCTGTGAGCCCATTACAACAAGACCTTTTTCGTTCATGATTGCATTTGTTATGAATCCATTGTAGCTTATGAATGCGTTTCCTTCATCCGGGAATGCAGCCACTGCCGGGGTATATGTGGAATTTGCCTGTCCGCCGTCACTGTTGACTCCGGCTATAAGGCTGCTGTCCTTTGCCTTGTCGCCCCATACGGAAACTGTGCTGCAGTAGTTGTCAGCCGGATTATAGTTTATTTCTGAAATCAGGAGATGTTCATATTCGATTTCAGCACCCTCGGCCATACCTTTCCACAAATCCAGAAGCTCAGGTGTTCTTTCCTCGATGATATCTGTGTACTGATCAAGTTTTTCTGCGGCTTTATCATATGAACCGCATTGACTGATGGCGCTGCTGAGTCCTGATGCAACGCCTCTCTGCACTGCGTCTTTAGCCTGCTGTCCGTACTGCAGTCCCATTTCTTCCCATGTTCCTTCAACATATACGATTCCTTTGGTTGCCGGTGGATCAGCTTCCGTGTCAAATGTAAATTCTGCAAGGTCGCCGGCATTCTCGGCGGTTATGTCTGAGTCTCCGCATCCGGCGAAAGAAAGGCATATGCCTATGCCCATGACGGCGCTTATTCCAACCGCCAGAATCTTTAACAATCTTTTTTTCATTTCGTCACCTCTTCCTCTCTGACCGGTTCTGCGGCAGCATTGCCCGAAACAGGAACCCGGGCAAACAAAAAAGACCAACACAAAACTAACGTTCTGCATCGGTCTTATAAAAAGCCAACCAACCGGTTTTCTTTAATACTACCAACAATTAATGAATTCCTTGTTATTCTGATAATACGCAATTTTCCGTTAATTGTCAAGCGTATATCAACCTTGTTTTTCTGTACACCCGGATCTGCACTCGAGGATGATAAGCAAAGTGCACGATGGATGTAAAGACACCATGTCCGGTCAGCATAGAGCGTGCTGTCCTTCCGCCTGTTCTGTTCTTTATGTAAAGCGCGGCTTTTCTGATTCTTTCGGCGTTGCGGCTGCTGCCCGGGGCTCCCGGGATTATGCTGCCGGTTCCGAATTTCCCATTGCGGATGCTTTCCTCCAGCTGCCTTGTGCGTATCAGCTTTGCGCAGCTCCTCACCAGCTGCCGTGCTTCCGTTTCTTTTTTCAGTCATTAGCGCCGCCTCCTGAAATCAATTTATTGCTTAATATGATATCACCTTTTATAGAGGAGGCAATTATGCCATTTTCCATGAAACAGATGTCCCGGCATAGGCATGAGATTATTTTTTTAAATTTACAGGCTGAATAAAAAACTTTTGAAGTGAATCACAGAACATATTTTTTAAGAAAAAATTTAATTTTTATGCCCAACCGCGTTGGACATATGCCGGTTTTAACGTTACCTATATGCACCTGAGTGCACTCACATGCACAGATGCGAATCCGGCGCAAAATCGCCGAAAGCGCTGCAATCAGCGGAATGCGCTGAAAATAAAAAACCCGAAGCATATTGCCTCGGGCTTATCTTAATGGTGCGGATAAAGGGATTCGAACCCCCATGAAGTTAGCCTTCACACGGACCTGAACCGTGCGCGTCTGCCAATTCCGCCATATCCGCATATCCATGCGACCTTTACATTATACTATATTTTCACGATAATGCAAGTGGTTTTTTAAAAAAAGTTTAATTTTTTTGATGCAGTCTTTTGAAGCTTTTAATGCTCCTGCGCAATGTATTTACATCAGTATCAGCTTTCGTTTTCTCACGCTGTTTTCTCTGATTGCTGAAATATAAATGGGCAAGACGTAAGCCGGGTTCTGTATCTGACAATCATCTATCTTGGCCTGCTGTTACCAGCAGGCTCATGCGACCTACCTCCCGGACAGCGACGGGCCGCCGCCTTCTGCGTCCATTTTGGTCTTGCTCCGGATGGGGTTTACACGGAGGATATGTTACCATATCTTCCTGTGAGCTCTTACCTCACAATTTCAACCTTACCACGGCATTACCCGTTTCGGCGGAATGTTTCTGTTGCACTTTCCCTACAGTTACCTGCGCCGGACGTTATCCGGCATCCTTGCCCTGCGGAGCCCGGACTTTCCTCATACATCCCGAAGATGCACGCGATTGTCTGTCTTACCCAAAAACATAACTTCAGCTATTATACCACATAGATTATTTTTTATGCAGATTTTTTTCTGAATCAGGTTATTATTCTTCAGAATTGTTCAGAATAGGCTTTTGTGTTCTTCAAAATCAGCTGCAAAAGCTTTAAAACCATAAGCCGCAGCAGCTATGAAAGCAGTCGGCCGTTAAATCTGAATCTTCATGAAATCAAATGCCGCTGCGGTCAAATTCTGACAGAATCCGATTCAGCACTAACCCAAATGCCGCTGCAGCCGAATTGCCGGCAGAATCCGAATCAGCTGCGCTGTGATTAATTTCTGACAGAATCTGATTCGGCCGCGGATTTGCATAATTCTGCGGCTTTACAGTATATGAAACGGATCCGTGTTC
>CAVECM010000172.1:0-2844 GCA_963614095.1 Bacteroidaceae bacterium | reverse complement strand
GAACACAAGTCAAATAATCAATAATGCAATGGAAGATGCCGGGGCAATGTGGCCCCGGCATCCGGAATAATTTCAGATATATGATGCTGAGTCGAAAGTTTGAGATTGGGAATGGTTGGTAAAACAATCTTATATATAAATTTATCAAAACTTCCTTAGATGAGAACATACAATATGAAAAAAAGTTGTAGTAGTTTCCCCAGAACATCAAAAGATATTGTAAGTCTGCATTAACAAAACTTTTGACTCTTACATCATATAGTAGTTATTTGGCAATGTTGATTGTCAGCGACTTTTAGATTTGAATAGGATGCAATATTCAGGGATAATTACAATTATTTTTAAAGTGCAAATCACAACAATGAACTGACAAAGATTTGTGATGACCTAATATCCAAACAATCATGGTTTATAGAAATTTTTTACATATTATGAAGGAGAAATTTATGATGAAAAAAACAAAATTAGGTGTTATTCTCGTTTTGGTAATGATGCTAATTATGGCATTAGTTCCTATGGAGGCATCAGCGGCAACTAAAACTTCAAAAATCAATCTTTCTTCCAGTGTTAAAACATTGTGTGCAGGAAATAATTTGATAGGAATTAACGGTAGTACCAAGGTGACATGGAAAAATGGAATACGAGATTCAGTGACAGTATCGGTTCCATATTGTGAAAGTGAAATAACAAATGTAAAAATTCAAATTAAATCCAATAATGGGAAAACATACTCTGGTTCAAAAGAATTTGATTACCTCCACAGCTCGAAACTTAATACTTTAGCCCCATTGGTTGTAAAAGGTCCATTCTTCTATAACACTAAATCGATAAAAGTCACAATTAATGGAACAGATGTAGCTAAAGGGAAAAAATCAACCTGGACGATAGTAAACAAGTAGCAGCATTGCAAAAAATGGAAGTTTAACTATATTTTTTAATTGATTTGCACTTTAATTTTTTTATTACGTTTTAATAAAGTACTGATGTAAACAATGAATTAGAACTCAACAAAATAATAGTAAAACAAAATTCGAGAAGCCGGAGACACGGCGGACGGAAGCACCCCCCGGAAGGGGAGGTGATATTATGATTACATACGGAGCTTTAAGTGCGATCTGCACAGCGGGTCTGTCAGTAGTTGAAATAATCGCCTTGTTGAAAAACAAGCACTAAGTTTTACAGAAAATAAAAACTCCGTCCCAAGCCTCATAACGTGACGGAGTATTTACTTCAAAACTTTGGGAGCAGCCGTTCATCGGCTTCTCTTTTATATTAAAGCTATACAGCCCCGAACAGGTCCTGTCAATACTTTAATCGAGGGCAGAATCAGTCTTTTTATTCTGCTGCTGCTGTCCTGCGTATGCCGGCTGATGCCGCTTATGCGGCGTCGGTTCGGATTAAAACGAATCTTCACATGACAATCAACAGAATGTATGCGCGTAATATGCATATGAGCGCCCTATTGTCTATTATCTTCAAATCAAGTATAATTCTGTTATAACAATTACAGAACAGGCAAACATTTGCTGATTTATACATAAAACTAATCCAGTGGGTCAATTTACTCGACAATCAGCATCATTTGTAAAAAGTGTTTTGAAAAAGGTTGTGCCCTTCAATGCAGGAGAGCCGGCAGGCACGGACTCTTGCCCCGGAGCGCAGAATACAAAATACAGAAGCTGATACGACTCAATGCTTTGCAGCATATAACAGAATGAAGCACATAACAGAATGAAGCATATAACATACTTGAAACGCATAACAGATAGGCTGATAATGATTCGTACTCTGCGGCGCAGGAGAAACCTGATATATCAGGAGGAAAAGACGGCATGAATAATAAGATTAAAAAAATTTCCACCGGGGTGGAGGATTTCAGAGAAATAATAACTAAAAACGGTTACTTTGTTGACAAGACTCTGATGATCAGGGACCTTATCGAGAGTAATGCAAAGGTCACGTTATTCACAAGACCGAGGAGATTCGGCAAGACGCTGAACCAGAGCATGATCCGCCGCTTCTTTGAGGATGAAATCACGGAATACGGCGAAAAAATCGATAACAGATATCTGTTCGACGGTCTCGCTGTCAGCAGCTGCGGCGAGGATATCCTGAAGCATCAGCAGCAGTATCCTGTGATATTCATATCCCTCAAATCTGCCAAGCAGCCGAACTTTGACCTGGCATACAGCTGTCTGGCTGATGTAATCTCGAAGGAATTTGAAAGACATATATATATTACCGACAGCAGCAGAATTTCGGATGCAAACAAGCTGAGATTTGAAAAAATAGCAGACAGAGTGGCCGGTGCAGAGGAGTACGTAAAGGCTCTGGCCTTCCTGTCAGAGTGCCTTGCAAAGCATCACGGCAGAAACACAATCATCCTCATTGACGAATATGATGTACCCCTTGAAAACGCATATGTGCAGGGTTTTTATGATGAGATGACCGGTTTCATACGTTCACTGTTCGAGTCTGCGCTCAAGACCAATCCGTTTCTTGAAAAAGGCGTCATAACCGGATGCCTGAGGATAAGCAAGGAGAGCATCTTTACGGGGCTTAACAATCTGGACGTGGATACAATTCTTCATACCGCCTGCGGTGACAGCTTCGGGTTTACGGAACATGAAGTCAAGGCAATGCTTGACTATTATGATCTCGGCAGTTTTACAGATGAGGTCAGAACATGGTATGACGGATACCTGTTCGGAAAAAGTGAGATATATAACCCATGGAGTATTCTGAAATATGTTGATGATCACATTCGGGACATATCAGATCTGCCGCTGCCGTACTGGTCAAATACATCCTCAAACAGCATCGTCAAAGAACTGATTGAAGATG
>CAVECM010000171.1:0-2906 GCA_963614095.1 Bacteroidaceae bacterium | reverse complement strand
TCGCCTGCATATACACTTGCCGGCATCATTGCAAATACCATGCAGAACATCACCAGGACGCAAAAAATTCTCTTCTTCATTTCTTCTCCTCCGTTTCGCGATATTCAGGCAGCCTGCTGTCCATAGGCAGTTCTCCCGGGAAAACGCAGCTGCTCTCTCGTTTACGAATAGTTTTAATTCACATATCAATTACAATATGTGTACTAATTATAACATAAACGCCATGACTTGCAACTACAAAAGATGCCAATCTCAAAAGAATCTGAAAAAAGCTGACGTTTCAGCTATCTGAATCGTGTCAGCCCCTTTACGTGAGTTTGACACTTGATTTTGACTGCAGCGAGTTCATCTTCTGTTCCGACGCAGGGCCCGGCAGTGCGAGGAACAGGTTCCTCCCTATGCAGGCACGCCGATTATTTCCGCTATTTCTGCCGGATCGTGAATCACAGACTCTGCACCGCACTCCTTTAAAAACGCTTCATCGCGGAATCCCCATCCTACCATGATCACGTCCAGCCCGGCATTCTGAGCCGTCTGAAAATCCACCTCAGAATCGCCGATGTATACTGCATCTTTTCTATCCGTATGAAACTTTTCAAGCACCGCATTGACGCTGTCGGGATATGGCTTCCTTCGCCGCCCCTCGAGCTCGCCCACCGTAAAATCAAAAAGTCCTCCGAAATAATCACCGCAGAGAATTTTCACCGCATAATCCGCCTTATTCGAAACCACCGCCGTCAGCACACCCGCATCCCGCAGACTTTGCAGTACCTGCGTAATGCCGTCATAAGCCCGCGTCTTAACCGCGCAGTGATCTTTATAATACACCAGGAATGTCTGATAGACTTTTTCCAGCGTTTCCGCGTCAGTCCCCTCCGGCACGGAGCATTCTGTCAGCCAGTGAATGCCCTTCCCCAGGAACGTTCGTATTTCATGTAAAGGGCGCTCCGGCAGGCCGTACGCCCGCAGGCAGTGGTTCATGCTGTCCGCCAGATCATCCAGTGTGTTCAGAATCGTTCCGTCCATATCGAATATCGCTAATTTGTATTTCATCGTTTGAGCATCTCCTTACTAACTTATAATTATCAACAATTGACAGCCCGCCGCCGCGGTCGCCTGTATGCGGTAGGTTCATATTATTGACAGCCCGCCGCCGCGGTCGTCTGTATGCGGCGGTTCATATTACTGACAGCCCGCCGCGGTTCACCTGCATGTGACCGTACCATCGCTGCAAACAGTGCCGGCATAACTCCATAAATTCGTCCTCGAGATATCAAGATGCAAAGCAGGTCGAACCGCATCACCGAGGTTCTCTGTATAAGCACCGAGACAATCGACAAGGCCGCAGCTGTCGATATCGGAAACAAGGTCGATATCACGTCCGGGCGAACGGAGCCACCACGAGCATGCACCGCCGGCTGCGCTTTCTGCTCCCATTGCCTTGGCGTAGGTGCTGCTTCTGCATATTTTCCCTTCATCACACATGCTTATATCCTTCGCGAATCCGTATGACTCCGCCTCTGCAGTGCCTTCCGCTTCAAACCGTGACAGCAGGAATATCCTGTCACCGGAAACGGGATTCATATCACGGCCGGGCAAACAATGCTGCCGGCAGCCGCTGTCCGTGCAGGGCGCTGCATTCTCTTTGTTCTCACCCTCACCGATCATGCAAAGCGCACTGCCGCCTTTGTTCTCACTTTCAGGGGGCTCACAGATTGCGCTGTCGCTTTTGTTCACAGCGTCTGCGGCTTTTACAGCACTAATCTCGGCAGGCGTGAATGCCGTCTGTGCGAAATTGCTGTCCGTGTAATCCGTCCCGTATATGTTTTCTGAGCAGTCGTAACCGTTGAGCCAGCTTCTTATGGTGCTCTTTTCCCATGCATTGTCAGCAGGTGTTATATCATATGCGGGCCTTGCACTGAATTCCCGGCTGTCCAGCGCCATGTCAGCCAGCATTAAAGCATCGCAGCCGTTCACATGCAGCACTCTCCACTTAATCGGTTCGTACTTGAAATAATGATAAGAAAAATCGCATTTCCGGTTCCAGTTATACTGCCCGCTGTGCGCCGAGACCGGAATCGCAGACGGGTGTGCCGCATACTTTTTTTCTCCCCCGCGGTATATACTTACTCTGCGGTACCTGCTGCCGCCGACAACTATGTCCCCGCCGGCATCCCATCCTGACGCGCTTTCCAGCTCTGCGAACAGATCCGCGTCCTCGATGATGTCTGTTTTCCTGTTATAATATCCGGCCGTCCTGCCGTCTCCTCTGAACACCGCATTATAAGCGGATTCATCGGCGACAACCTCTCTCTGCGGATAGCTGCCGAACCACACACAGTCCCAGGTGACCCTCCGCCCTGTTTTCATAGACGGATCCGGCACCTTCCCCGGATTTTTCAAACGCACCCTTTCCGGCGCCCCATTCGTTTTCACGTTTACCGCAGACATCTTATCCCCCTTCATTCACCGCTTCCTCAGTTTTTTCAATGCTTTTATCTATGCATTTTATCTTTTTCTCTATGCTTTTTCTATGCTTTTATAGTATAGCATTCCGCCGGTTTTGTAAATCCTCGTGCCTTATGCATACGCGGCAGATATTCAATTCATTTTACTGTCTGAAGGCGGATTTCTCTCTGTAAAATGCCCCACCGCCAACTCATTATAGAAGCTCCGTGAGACAGACGCAGCGTCAATCCTGGAGCTGCTGAATGCGGAAAATACAATCTGCAGTGCCAAAATCTATAGCGCCAAAGCCGCACCAGGGTTCAGTATTTTCGCAAAATTCAACTTGCTTTCACGAAAAATTCATGTTACATTGACATAAATAACAAAATATATACGGAGGTGTGTGTAAACA
The DNA here is from genome assembly GCA_963614095.1 of Bacteroidaceae bacterium. GTDB lineage: Bacteria > Bacillota > Clostridia > Peptostreptococcales > Anaerovoracaceae > Lentihominibacter. The sequence continues at coordinate 46 of CAVECM010000171.1, read as the reverse complement.
ATGAATTCAAATGTAAAGAAGAAAAAGAAATCACTTTTGATTGCGG
>CAVECM010000170.1:0-2909 GCA_963614095.1 Bacteroidaceae bacterium | reverse complement strand
ACAGGTGCGCCGAGTGTCACGCAGTCTCCGTTATAGTACTCGGCTGTATATGCCTTTGATATTTCGTTTTCGCCGGATTCATCATCCGAGACTCTTTTGATTGTAACCGTGTACGGATTGTCCAGCTCATAAGAATAGGTTCTTACGGTTGACGCTGCCTGTCCCTCTGCGTCACCCGTATATGTATAAATTGTAAAGTTCTTTCTCTGCCCTGCACCTGCGGAAAGAGAAATGCCCTCGGACTCGTCATATTTGCTGTAGTCCGTATCGTCGTTTTCCTTATAGTATACAGTCGCATCATCATCTGCTGTAAGCTTGACGTTCAGCGTAACATTGCCGTCGCTTCCCTTCTCATCGTACGTCCCGGACTTCTGATCCGCTGTCGGCGGCGCCAGAGTTTCTTCCTCCTCCACGATGTTGACGGTTACAGTGAGCATTTTTTCATTTTCTCCCGTGCCGTTCTTGACTTTTTCGGTGCCGTCAAGCTTCAGCGGGATTGTAACCGTACCGCCGGCATCATTAACTGCATCGCCTGTCACCGCACTGCTGAGATCAGCATTATCTGTATCGAGGTTAACTGTGTATTCGTTTCCATTGACGTCATAAACCAGAGCTGTTTCCGGCAGCAGCTTCTTAAGCTCCTCAGATGTCGAGCCTTTCTGAACATTTACTGCCGCATCTTCTACGCTGCTGATATCTGCCTTGTCGGTTTCTATCTGGCTGCCGTAGATATAAAGGGCTCCGTTTTCATCGACATATATCTTGTACGGCTCCTCGGTTTTGTTTGAAACAGTATATTTGATTTTGCCTGTCACTTTATCCGCGAAGAGGCTGTCTTCACTGATATCCTTGTCTATCTTGACTGCGACGGAATATTTTGCGGCATAATCCGCCTTGCCGGCAGCCGTCTGAGTCACTCCGTCTGCGTTCTGAGTCAGCCAGCAGACATCATCGACATCAAGTACCCTGCTCTCTCCGTTCACATCCTTACACTCAAGTTCAGCCGTCGTCGCGAGGTTCTTGCCTGCCGTCGGAATCATTACACGAAGTGTCACATCTGTGATTTTGGTGACATATTCTGCCGTATAGCTGAGATCGGACTCCGGCATAGAGTTTATTGTTGTTGTGCTCGCTGTTTTATCAGCAAGATATTTCACTGCTGACGCTGTACCAGTCCACTGCTTGAACACCTTGTCGGCAGTCGCCCCTGTATCTTCGATGCTGACTTTCACGCCTTTTTTATAATATCCCTGAACCTTGCCGTTAACAGTTACAGCATGGGATGCGTTGTCATAAATGAGATCAAGGTCTTCGTCGCCGCTGTCGTACTTCACGGTATATCCCTTGACATCAGAGAAGAACATGTCTTCGTCAAATACGGCATTTCTGCCGATTCTCCAGTTACGTTCGTCAGCAGGGGTACGAACACCGACCTCAGAGCCTTCACTCGGTGCACTTTCAATATAAGCCACTGTTACAGTACCACTATCCAGATAAAGGTTATCTGCGGTATTGTCGCCGCGGGTATTGCCTCTGATAATCATTTTGCCATGAATGTCAATATCGAAGTCACCTGGCTGATATATTCCGCCCGCCTGCGTGCCTGCATGATTCCCGGTGATAGTGCAGTTATTTAAAACGAGCCCATCCTCCACATTATAGATGCCGCCGCCTATACTCTTCTCATCTGCAATCAGACTGTTGTTCTTGATGACGCAGTCGCTGATTGTAACATTAAGAATATCTGTGTAAATAGCGCCGCCGTAGTGCTCGGCGGTGTTCCCCTCAAACGTGATGCCGCTGATAGTGGCTACTTTCGAGCTTAGAGATTTATATCCCAGGCAAATCGCTCCGCCTGTTCCGAAATCCAGATTGTCTCCCACTGCTTTATTAAAGGACATTACGCCCGACTTGTCGCTTGAGGTGATACTGTTTTCCCGGCTTTCAGTATAGAATCCGCCGCCCCTTTTGCCGGCAGTATTATAGCTGATGGATGATCCTCCTGTGAGACTCACGGAGTTTGTGTAGTCAATAGAGTATACACCGCCGCCGTATGATCCGGCATAGTTGTGGTCTATTTTACCGGCATCGCTCACTTCGATCTGGCTGTCTGAGTCGTTGAGAAAAACTCCGCCGCCGCCATACTCGGCTGCATTGTATTCGACAACAGAACCGTTATTCATGATGAGCTTGCTGTTGTCTCCGTCCATATCGATGCCGCCGCCGTATCCGTCATTATCAAAAAAGCCTTCTTTGGCACAGTTTCCTGCCACAACGACATTATCCAGCGTGAGCTTGGCATCATCGTTCATGTGGATACCGCCGCCGCCGTTCGTGCTGTAGCCGCCTGTGATAAGGCCGCCTCCTGTGAGCGTTACCGTTTCACGCTCCTTAAAGGCCTTCCAGCCGTTAACGCTGAAATCCTTCTTTATCCTCTCAGCCTTTGAATTGCAGCCCTTGAGCAGCAGGGTAGTGTCATCATCCATGTAGATAACCTCGCCGTCGCTCTCACCTTCACTCAGCTTCCTATCGATGGTATAGCCGTTCATATATACGGTAACTTTCTCATCGTCTTCAATCACAAGTCTGTCAGAAAGTTCCCAGTCCTTCTGCAGGACAATCGTTGTCCCGCTCCTTGCAGCCTTCCACGCATTTTCCGGACTGATATACTGATGCTTACCGTCCAGACTGGTCGCATATATCCCCTCGGCAGATGCCTTGACTGGCAGAAGCACTGCCGCCATCGCAAGCATCATACAAAATGCCAGAAAGACTTTAGAATATTTTTTTCTCATACGAAGTCACCTCATTCCCGCAGGATGTTCATCTAATTTTCATATTCTGTTAAAATAATTCCCAAAAAAATATTATCGCACAAACACCCGCAGATGGCAACTGCAAAATTCCGG
>CAVECM010000169.1:0-2985 GCA_963614095.1 Bacteroidaceae bacterium | reverse complement strand
GCAAAGCCGCACATAATGCAGGACCGCACGCAGCCGCAGATGCCACGCAGCCGCAGTACGCAGGGCATGGGCATAAAGCAAGGCAGTATAAGAGAAAAAATGCATCAGAGCACAGACACATGAACGCTATTCGGAATAATCAGTTTTCCGGACAGCGTTTTTTTAATGATGTGAATTGCCGGGTCGATACAGAAAACGGCAGTGCGGAAAATGACAGAATTTAAATCGGCGGGCAAGAGCGAGGAACGACAAAGCTAAGAAAACAGACAACGCCGGTCGGAATCATTAAAGACGTTAATACAGTAAATCAGCCGGATCCGATTAAGAAAAACACAGAAAAACGTTTATGTTCACTCCGCCGAGGTGGGGAGCCGCACGGATGGTACCGTCACAGCTGCGGAGCCTGTGCGAATACAGTTTTGTGCATTTATGCAGGCGTATTCGCAGAGACCGCGGCAGTGGTGCGCACAGTCAGAGCGGCTGCAGTGCGGAGTGCTTACATATAAGTCACTTATCATTTTTTACAATTTATTTAATGGATCGCTTTTCTGAAAAAACGGCAGGCGGCGGGCAGACCGGAATATATACGGTGAAATCTGCGGACCGGCGAATTCGACAAATCTGAATCACGAAAGAGTCCGCGCGCTCAGTGAATTCAGCAGGTCTGAATCACGAAACAGACCGCCGGACTGCCGGAACCGAAAGCGCAGCCGGACTATATACGGCAAAGCCCGCGACGGCAGGACAGAAGAGCAGAAAGGAGTAATATGAAAAGCAAAGGTTCGAAAAAAATTCTGGCTTTTCTCGTGATGGCAATCATGCTGATCGGCCTCGTGCCGACGACAGCAATGGCGGATACTGCGAAACAGCAGGTACGCGTCATCGTTGAGAACACAACATTTACCGAGGCAAGCGCAGACTCGGAAAATCTTGATCCTGCATGGACAGGCACTCTGCTGGACGAATGGGTGGATATCGACAGCAGTTCAACTATGATGAGCTGCGTCAAGAAGGCCATAGAGTCAAAAGGGTACACACAGACCGGAGCAGAAAACAATTATATTTCCGCAATTAACGGTCTTGAGGAGTTTGCCGGCGGGGGCCAGTCCGGATGGATGGGCACGCTCAATGACTGGTTTACCAGCGAGGGCTTTGACGGATATACAGTGGCAAACGGCAAGCTGGAGGCAGGCGACGAAATCCGTATCATGTACACATGCAGCTACGGAGCAGATCTCGGCGGCACCTGGGACAATACCGATAAGAGCATCAAGTCAGTAACCTTCAGCACAGGAACACTTGACAAGACATTCTCATCAGCAGACAAGGAATACACACTGACAATTCCGAAGGGGACAGACAGTGTTACAGTCACACCGACAGCAGCCAACAAAAACTACATGGTGAAGACATACCTGGGAACACAGGCAGCCGGCACGGTTTACAAGCGTACGGCCCAGATCCCCGTGAAGGACGGCGATGTCATCACAGTGGTATGCGGCGATAAGGAGTGGCCGACCATGAACAACAATTCCGGTGACGCTCAGGTATATACATTTAAAATTTCCATCGGAGACGGAGGAGACATAGCACCGGACGGCTCGACATGGGAGCTCACAGATACAGTTCGAATCTGGGGAAAACTGCGCTACGATACAGCCAAAAACATAGCTGACACCATGAAGCAGGGGCTTAACATAGAGAAGTTCGATAATATTATCGTAGCTACCGGTGAAAACTATCCTGACGCTCTGGCAGGCGGATATCTTGCGAAGGTGAAAAACGCACCGATTATAATGGTCAGCAAGGATGCAGGCAGAGAAGCAGACGTGAAGCAGTATATCAGCGATAATCTTGCAAAGGGCGGCACAGTATATATTCTCGGCGGCATAGGTGTTGTCAGATCAGAGTTTGAAGCAAGTGTGAAAAACCTGAAGGATGCAGACAACAATCAGGTGAATGTAAAACGTCTCGGCGGACAGAGCAGGTATGATACCAATATCGCCATACTCAAGGAAGCCGGAATTGATAAAGACATGACAGAAAGCACAGACCTGCTCGTATGCACGGGCGAGGGCTTTGCAGACAGCCTCTCGGCATCAGCAGCAGGAAAACCGATACTGCTTGCGGCAAAGACAGGTCTGAACAGCACTCAGAAGAATTATCTGAAGAGCATTGATATTAATGATGTTTACCTTATCGGCGGCACGGGCGCAGTAAGCGACAGCACCGGGAATCAGATGAAAGCCTATAATCAAGGCAGCAAGTGCGAACGCGTGGCAGGCAGTGACAGATATAAGACATCAGTAGCAGTGGCAGAGAAATTCTTCCCTGACAGTGTCGACAGTGCAGTACTCGCATACGCTCAGACATTCCCTGACGGACTCGCAGGCGGACCACTGGCGCTTTCCATAAATGCACCGCTTCTGCTTGTTGATTCGAACGGATACAGCGCAGCGGCAGATTATGCAAAGACTGCAGGTATCGAGAAAGCCGCAGTTCTCGGAGGAGCCGGCCTGATACCGGATTCTGTTGTAAATAAAATATTAAAGTAACGGCAAAACAGCATCAGGTCCGGAAAATCAATGGTTCCGGACTTGATATGCTGAAAGGTTAAAGCTTAAAAATAAGTGCAGCAAGTAGAGAATAACCTCTATGTGCTACACTTTTATGGTACTGGAAAAAGCCTGAAAAATCAACGATTCAGGGCTTGACATGTTATGAAGCAATCTGTGTGAAAAACACCCTTAAGAGGTGCTTTTCACCACTGTATGTGCCGCCGACTGCAAGGCGGCAGGAATGGAGTTTTTTATGAAAACGAAAAAATCAAGACGGCTGCTGGTTTTCCTTGTGACCGCAGCCATGCTGATAGGGGGGGTACTGCCGACTACAGCGCTGGCTGATACCGCCGCAGACCAGGGAAGCAGCATAGAGAAAAGCGATGCTGCCGGAGCAGCATCGGACAGCAAGGAAGCAGGCAGCAAA
>CAVECM010000168.1:0-3002 GCA_963614095.1 Bacteroidaceae bacterium | reverse complement strand
CATAGTAATTGTCCACGGTAACGCCGCTTTTGATTGCAACCCCGTAGAGCACCAGTGTTCCGGCCAGCGTTATCGCCATATTCAGCACACCGCTCAGCTTCAGGAATGTCGGCGGATTATATTCCATACTCGCTTGCTTTGAGTACATCTTTCCCCATTTTGCAAACATCCGCTTTTCGGCTCCCGCCAGCTTCACCTTCTGAATGCCCTTTACAACCGCATAGGTCATGCCACTCGTCTTTGACGATGCATCCATCTGCTTTTCCAGATGTCTTGACTGAAAGAATGACGTCAGTACAGAAAGCAGGAACGACAGCAGTATCGTCAAAACAGATGGCAGAACCAGCGCAGGTGCGAATCTGAAAATCTGCCCTATATATATAATCGAAAAGAGTGATGTGAGACCTGTCGTACCTATTGTATTGAACATAGTCGAACATATGGCCTGCACACTTTGTATTTTATAATAAAGCTCGCCGGCACCATATTTTGTGAAGAATGATGACGGCAGATTTATTACTCTGCTTATGACGGATGCCTGAACCATTACGTCCTGTTTCGTCGATATGCGCATCTTTACGAGAGCCTGAAATGTTGACAGACATATTGAACTGATTGAGTAGCATATCATAAAGCATCCGAGCGCGGCCAGCTCCCGCAGACTCCGGGATTCCAGCACCGTTCCGAACAGCAGCTTTGTGAATATCGGCGAAAGCAGTCCGATAAGTGAAATCAGGCCGGCTATTCCCACGTAAAAAGCTATATCCGCTGCACTGAGCCGTGCCAGCATGAATTTCAGCAGGTCACGGATTGTCAGGCTTTTGGCCGGCAGCGGCGGATAAAAGCACAGCGCCTCGACATCTATCAACTGTTCCGACTTTCGGTTCAGCCGAATTTTTTTCTGTGACCGCGGATCAATCATAACATATCCGCCGGTTTTTCCCGGACGCAGCACCACCGCCGATCCGTCTTCCTTCATTGTGCCGATCATTATTCCTGCCGCGTGCCGATACCATCCCGCGTCCAGATTAACCGTTCTGTACATAATGCCGAACGGCCGCATACGATACTCCAGCTGCTTTTCCAGCGTATCTAACTCAGGCGGCACCTGTTCGTCTTTGTATTTGCAGTGATAAAACTTCAGTATTTCGTTCACGGCAGAATTCTCTATTTCTATTCTGCTCAGCGCATTTTTCAGGTGCATCCCGATAACCGCATCGCGCAGCGCATCTATCGCATCCGCAAACTGTTTATCGTCTGCGAACTGCTTTGCATGAAGTTTTGCATTAAAGTCATTCATATCTGTTAACACTTTCTTTTTTCAGCGCATATCCCGTTCCAGCAGGTACACGGTTCGATCATGACCGCCGGCACTATTCTATGCTGACAAGCTTCTTATAGATCTCACTCGTTTTCATCAGTTCGTCATGCGTTCCGCGATCCTTAATTTCGCCTTTTTCCATTACGATGATTTCATCGCAGGAACGTATCGTGGAAAGGCGATGCGCAATCATTATACATGAAATATTCCGTGCCCTCACGGCTTTCACCACCTCATATTCCGTCTTTGCATCCAGCGCACTGGTAGCCTCATCCATGATAATAATCGATGGACGCGTGGCAAGTACTCGAGCAATTTCAAGTTTCTGACGCTGACCGCCGGAAAGGTCACGTCCGTCTTCGTTCAGCTTCCAGTTGTACCCATGAGGACGCTCCATTATATCATTGTGAAACTGCGCATCCTTTGCAGCACGAATAATCTCAACATCATCTATGCTTTCATCCCACAATCTAATGTTTTCTGCGATAGTATCCTCAAAAAGCACAATGTCCTGATCCACAACAGAAAGCGATTCCCGAAACACACTCTTGCTGAGCTGACAAAGCGGCTTTCCATCAAAAAGAATTTCCCCGCTCCACGGCTGATACAGCCCCGAAACCAGTTTTGAAATTGTGGATTTGCCGCAGCCGGAGTCGCCTACAATCGCAACCGATTTTCCCGGTTCAAGAGTCATGCTGAAATTCCTGATAAGCGGATCCGCCAGCGTATTGTATCCGAACACGATATCCTTTATCTCTACTCTGCCGCTGAGTTTTTCATATATTTTATCCTCACTGCACGCCCCCTCGTCATGTGCGAAAATGTCTTCATCCGGATATTCCATAACGTCATCGACACGCTCCATGCTGGTCCGCATCTCCTGCAGCGTCTGTCCTGCGGAAATAAGCGTGAGCGCCGGAGTCATGAACGAACCCAGAAATCCCTGAAATGCCATAACTTTGCCGACTGTAAAGTCTCCTGCCATGATAAACCACACACCTTGAAGTAAAATGATATAATTAGTGACTGTGGTTACAAACTGCGGAATCATGCTCATATATATATCCGTCTTCGAAAAACGAATCTGCTGCGCATTTGCATTAGCCTGAATCCCTGCCCATCGTGTAAAAAAGCCCTTCTCGGCTCCCGTCGCCTTAAGGCTTTCGATCATATCGATGCCGATTACCGTCGTGGAGGCGAGATTGGCAAGCTCCTTCATTGAAACGCGTGTGATATTGACGCGCTTTGCCGAAATATACCGCGAAACCAGCGCACTGACGGTCATAGAAATGATACCCACAAGGGTCAGCACCCAGCTGTATCTGAGCATAACCGCCAGGTAGAATATCATCATGCCGCAGTTCAGCATCAAAGGCGCAAATGTCTGTATCAGCGATGCTGCTATCGTGGCATTTGATGCCTGTCTCTGCTGAATGTCTCCCGCTCTCCTCTGGCTGAAAAATTCTATAGGCATTTTCAGGATTTTCCACATAAAAGTAGAATTGCCGACTACCGCCATTTTGCCGTTGATTCGAAGAGCGTATATGGACTGGAGCGCTGTCATGATTACCTGCACCAGGCTGAACGCCGCCAGCAGAAACAGAAACGGAATCACCCACCGCGGGTTTTCTCCGGGCAGCAGATAATCTACAAACACTCGCGAAAACGCCGGATTCATCAG
>CAVECM010000167.1:0-3022 GCA_963614095.1 Bacteroidaceae bacterium | reverse complement strand
ATGTACACTGCATTTCGATATTGTACCAGGCATTTTCATCAATAACGAAAACATCGAGGCGCACGCTCTTAAGATGAGGAGCTGTCATTATCGTCCGCTCGCCGGAGATATCAAGTTTATCGGTGATAGGATTATCCGGATCGGTTTCTGCGCTGTCATGATGAATGCGGATTTTGCCTATTTTCTTCCCGAGAACAAGCTCGAGAAACCTGCGGCAGATTTTTTCATCTTTCATGACGATGGGGAAAACCCTGAAATCGGTGAATTTGAACTGGATAGCAGCGGCATTTGTTTTACGTGTGCAGGCTCCTGCAGCCTCATGTGCATTGATATTATTCATTTTCTAGCTTTCTTTCATGTAATTGAATTTCACGACGAATTGATTTTTATGGAGGTAACAATATAAGGTAAATATACCTATTAATGGTAATTAACTGTATATTGATAATACATCAGAGCGATTAGAAAGTAAATACATAAAAGGAAGAAAATACTAAAACATACGAATTATACGATACGTAAATGCGGTCAGATAATCAAAATCCTTCTGCAGGTTTACTGTGTGCCTGAATCCGGATGAAATTTTGACGCCGGACTTCCGATAATTCAGTACAGCAGCCATATTTTCAGCCGGCGCGCACTTTTACATACCTATTTCAACCTAAAACAAGGTAAAATTCCTCCCTGAAGGTTGAAAAAGTAAAAATCAGGAATTTAAAATAAGCCATAGGACACGCACAGAAATCAAACTTATCGAGCTGAGAGCCGGGAGGTGAGAGGGGAGTGCCCGGACCAGTAAGGAAAATACCAAAAGATGCGTGGCAGTAGTGTTCTTTTGGTAAAAAAAGCGGTTATTCGTATGCTTTCAGGAAGGTGTTTACCAAAATTCAATATAAAATCTGCGCATTTTGGTATAAAAAGTACGAGTAATGTGCTTGGAGCATAAAAAAGTTACCAAAAGCATATGCATATAATATGAATTTTGGTAAACGCAGCCCTCGCCGCGAGGTAATATGTAATGGATTTTACCAAAATCATAAAGGCAGGACACGAATTTTGGTAAAATCCATACTCATCATTTCGGTAAACTAACAGGCAGACCTGCCAGCACTTGACCATCCCCGAGCCCAGCGGCATAATCCGGCAGGCCCAAACCCTGTCAGCCCATGTCCTTCCAATAAACTCGGCAGCATGGACACGAACACACACATTTCCCCAAACCCAGCGGCGCAGACCTGCCGGCTCCCTGCGTCATCCCCAAACCCGGCAGCATCTGCCGGCCGGCGCACGACCATCCTCAAGCCCCGCCGGCCCTCGCCGCTCCTTTAAAATACCTCAACATAGATTATATGGGTTTACAAAATCTGCATTCGCCAAGACTCTGCAATATCAAGACAGGACAAATGTCATGACACCGCAGACATAAAATCTAAACCGGCTCGCTATAACAAAAAACAGCTTTGATTGACATAAACTCAGCATTGAAAATTCAACGATTGTATACGATTTCAGCAGAACCAGCTACCCCCCCCCGCGAAATTTACAAAACTTGCCAAATGCCCCCTGAATCTAAAGAATAATTCAAAAAACAGTTAGAATTGATAAACAATTTATGCAGAAACTATTGTCAAAAATATTTTGTCATGGTAAACTTGCATGGTAAAGGATTGGGTTTAGTAATTCTAAGGGGTATATATAAAATAAAAGTTATTTCAGTCAGGTTCATAAAAAATATCCCTACTGAGACTTTGTTTTATAATAAAAAGCAGGCAGCGTGCAGCGGTATATTGACTTTCACAGAGATAGTCAGCAAATAACCGCCGTTTTGCATCTGAAAATCATGATGGCAAGTAATGGCAGCTGCGGAGTGAGCCGCAGATTAGCGGTAAAGTCATGAGCGGTCGGAGTGCACAGCGCAAAAGCTCAGAGCAGCGAAAGCGTAAAATCGCAGGACCGCAGGTCATCATATAAAAAGGCAAAACTTCAGATAAAATGGCAGCCGATCAGCCGCCGGATGCAGACGCAGGCACAATAAGGAAAGGCTTATGGGACGAGGCAAGCTTAGTGAAGAAGAAATCAGAATACTGAAGAAAAATCCATATGTGGTTGATGTAAACGAGCGCGGCATTTCGTATTCCGAGGAGTTCATGTTTCTGTTCATACGGGAATACGTGCAGGGCCGAAAGCCGACGGATATTTTCAGGTCGGCGGGGTTTGACACGAAAATCCTGGGTTCGAAGCGGATTGAGCGCGCCTGTGCGAGGTGGAAGGAATCGTATGAGGCCGGGACGCTCGGGCGCAGGTCTTCGAAGCGTAAAACCGCACGCAGCACGAATGTATCGGCAATCAGCGATGCTTGTGCAGGTGATGCGGCCGCCGCGGGCCGGGCGAGGGCATCTGAAAACCACAATTATATATATGCAGACCAGACATACGAATCTGCAAAGCGCGCCGGAGCATCTGCCAACCATGCGGTTGAATCGGTAAAGTTTACTGAGACATCTGTCAGCCGGGCATCTGCAAAGCGCACTGAAGCGTCTGGCAATCATGCAGCTGCATTTGAAAATCGCGCGGACGCAGACGGAGGCCATGCGGAAGCGGCTGCAGATTCTGCAGCAGAAACAGCGGCAGGCTCGGCATCGACCGTCGGCAGCAAGTTGATTGAAACCGCATACGATACATATGCCAAGAACGATTCAGACAGAGAAGCTGCAAGGCATCATGCCATGGAGAAGCTTAGAGAGTCGACACTCGAGGTCTGCAGGGAGCAGGCGAAAAAGATCAAGCATCTTACAGCAGAGAACCTGCTGATAAAAGCGATACTAAAGGAACTGGCCGCTGCATTTACAGACGATACAAACACAGCTTCCGGCAAGCCATGGATCACCACAGCAGACCCCGGCAAAGCATTCGGAGACAATGCAGCCGGAGTCCGGTCAGATAAATTCGACCCGGCATCCGCCGAAGCACTCGCTGACACGGAAGTCTACGCCGGCAGAGCAAACACAGCGGACCCTGTCAA
>CAVECM010000166.1:0-3141 GCA_963614095.1 Bacteroidaceae bacterium | reverse complement strand
GCATAAAACTCCTAATCAGCAATAAGCTTCAAAGAAAAAGAAAAGATGCGAAACAATTGAATACAATAACAATGTGCATGTTAACTACAAATCGGATTTGCGACATTATTACATTTATGAGGCAGGCGAGATTTTTAATAATAACAAATGACTGCATTCCCGCACAGCCTCGTGAAGTAATCGAAACTGTACACCGGTAATAATTTATTAAAATTGATATAGAAAGTGACAAATACACCCGGCAGCTGCTCATATTTGTGCTTGAGTATATTCATATGAGTGAATGCCGGGTGATTATATAGATACATATGCACCTGCCGCGGTGCATATTTTTTCTTTACGCTAAAGTCTGAAAGTGATATAATAAATCTATTATTGAAGTTTTTTGTTATACTCAAACGGTAAAATAATAAAAAAATGGTGGAGGTGACCAAATTGAGTAAAGAAAGAGCATATAACTTTTCGGCAGGACCATCGATGCTGCCGCTTAGCGTGATCGAGGACGCAGCTGCAAACCTGGCAAATTACAAGGGCTGCGGCGAATCAGTAATGGAAATGAGTCACAGATCCGCTGAATTCAAGGCAATTCTGGAAGATGCAGAAAAAAATCTCAGAGACATCATGAACATTCCGGATAACTACAAGGTAATGTTCATACAGGGCGGCGGTACGCTGCAGTTTGCAATGGTTCCGCTCAATCTGCTGAGAAAATCAGGCAAAGCTGATTATATCATCACAGGAACATGGGCAAAGAAGGCAGCGAAGGAAGCTCAGAAATTCGGAGACGTTAAAATCGTTGCTTCATCGGAAGAATCGACATTCTCATATATTCCTGAAGTAAAGAAAGAAGATTTCAGACCGGACGCAGATTATGTGCACATTACATTCAACAACACAATCTACGGCACACATTATCCGTACATTCCGGATACAGGAGATATTCCTCTCGTGGCAGATATGTCATCATGCATTCTTTCTGAGGAAATTGATGTAAGCAAGTTCGGTCTTATTTATGCAGGTGTTCAGAAGAACATCGCACCGTCAGGCATCGCTATCGCAATCATGAGAGAAGATCTGATAGGATTTGCAGAAGATACAGTTCCTACATACCTTGACTACAAGATTCACGCAGACAACGGATCCACATACAACACACCGAACTGCTTTGCGATTTACATTGCAGGAGAAGTGTTCAAGTACATCAAGGAAATGGGCGGAGTTGCCGAAATGAACAAGAGAAATGTAAGAAAGGCAAATAAGCTCTATGATTACATCGACAGCAGTGCGCTTTACAAATGCCCTGTAGAGAAGAAAGACAGATCCCTGATGAATGTTGTATTCGTTACAGGGGATGCCGATCTTGACAAGAAATTCGTAGCTGAGGCTAAAGCAAACAATATGCACAACCTCAACGGACACAGATCCATAGGCGGAATGCGTGCAAGCATTTACAATGCAATGCCGGAAGAAGGCGTTGATACTCTTATCGAGTTCATGAAGAAATTCGAGGCAGAAAACAAATAAAACGGTACAATACTCCGGTGCTGAAGCTGCACGGCGGCAGCCGGATGACGACAGCAGTGCGGAGCATGAAGTACAGAATTTCTGCAGTATTTAGACAGAATAACTATATAAAACACAAACAGAGCAAGACATGATAATAAATAAAAACAGAAAAATTAAGATATCAGTCAGAACTGTGATTTGTACGATAATTATGGCGGCGCTTATCCTGACCGGAGCAGCGCCGTCTTTTGCAGTTACGCAAAGCGCAGATTTGAGCCGGCAGCTTTTGACAGCAGACGGAGAAACCGCAGACACGAATTCGCAGGCGAGCAGCGGTGCAGGCGGCATCAGCCTGAAAGCATCGGCGGACATAAACTGGGATGATGCACCGGAAATCGCCGGAACATCGGCAATAATGATTGATGCGGGAAGCGGCGCGGTGCTTTACGAGAAAAACGCATACGAACAGCTCGACCCTGCCAGCATGACGAAAATAATAACGGCACTGATTGCGCTCGAGACTCTCGACATGAACGAGAAAATCACAGCTGCGAACGATGCGGACCAGTCGGGCATCAACATCAACCTGAAAGCGGGTGAGGTGCTTACGGCAGAGCAGCTTATAAATGCAATGCTGATTTATTCAGCAAACGATGCGGCCGATGCGCTCGCAGTTCATATGGGCGGCTCATGGGAAGGCTTTGCAGAGATGATGAACGAAAGGGCTGCACAGTGCGGTGCCAAGAATACAGAATTCTCCAATCCGAACGGACTGACTCCGGAGGGTGCCAGACATGTGACAACAGCATACGATATGGCGATGATAGCCCGGGAAGCCATGAAAAATGAACAGTTCAGAGAAATTGTCGCTAAAAAGCAATATACGATTCCGGCAACGAATATGTCTGCGGAGAGAACTGTCAAAAGCACAAATCTGTGTATTGCCGGAGGAAGCCGCACCGCAGTTGTAAACGGGACAGAGAGAACACTCCAGTACAAAGGAGCAACCGGCATCAAGACCGGCTATACGGAATATGCGGGGTACTGCTTCTGCGGTTCGGCAAAGCGGGATGATACCGAGCTTATAGCCGTAACGATGAATGCCTCTGAGAAAATGCAGCGTTTTACTGATGTCATAGCATTATGGGACTACGGATTTTCAAAATATTATACATATAAAGCTGCAGAAGCTGCAGACGTGCAGGGCGAGCTTCGGGTGTGGCAGGGGCAGAAGAGTCATGTCGCGGCGGGAATTGCCGAGGACATGGATATAACGCTCAATAAAGAAACGAAAAAAAGCACTGTTACAACAGAAGTCGTCAAACCTGCGCAGAGACTGAAGGCGCCGATTAAGGCGGGGGATACTGTCGGAACACTCGTCGCATATGATGAAAATCAAGAGATTATCGCCTCAGCGAATCTGATAGCGCAGGAGAATGTGGAAGAGGGCGGTCCGCTTTCGTATATCGGCATAGCAGATGAAGAGGTGCCGGCATTTATCGCATTTCTTGCGGGACTCATACTGCTGATTATAGTGATTTCCGTATTAGTCAGAAGCAGCAGGCGCAGAAAGAAAAAACAGAAAAACCGCGGACCGCGGAAGAACGGCGGGAATGCTGACAGACAAAACAGCCG
>CAVECM010000165.1:0-3181 GCA_963614095.1 Bacteroidaceae bacterium | reverse complement strand
TTAATGCAATGAGTCGGGAAAAGGTTTTAGAGAGGTGTCTGCGGCCGTTAAGGGCTTCATATGACTATATTCTGATTGACTGTATCTGGATCAGTTAACAGCGCAGGGACAGGCTCTGCTCACAATGCTTATACTGCATCCGGAAACCCCCTTTTCCTTCAGAGAAATATATGATGTTATATCTCGGGATAAGGAATCCGATAATCCTGCAAGCGCTGTCAATAATGCAGTTTACCGCCTTCGCTGTAATCTGGAGATTATAGGACTTAAGGAGCTGGTGCTTTACACGCGCGGAACGTATTTTCTGAATCCGCGTTTTAAGATAGAAAGTGATGCAGAACGTTTCCTTAGCTTCTACAATGCTATACAGAATACTGATGACCCGGATAAAAAGCTTGAACAGTGCCATAACGCCATTAACCTATACAGAAGCCATCTGCCGGAAGCATTAAGCAGTGATATTCGCTGGGTTCTGGAACGTTCAAATTTTAATATAAAATTCCTGAATGCCGCAGCGGAATGTGTCAATATTCATATCTCTCGCGGCGAGTACAGCGCGGCTTATGATGTCGCTCACAACGCCTTGGCTATTGAGCCTAACGAACCGGCATTAATGATTCTTATGGCAAAGGCAATGAAAAAGGCAGGTCGCCCGGGAGTAAATGCATATGTAAGCAGCATCATGCCCTATATAGAACCATTTGACAGGGCACAGCTCAAGAAAATATTAGAAGAAAACGAGCCGGATTCTAAGCTGTGATTCGGCTGAGAGTCAGATACAAACGGAATGCAGAAACCTTCCGGTAATACGAACTTGTCGGTTATTAAACCGAAAGCCTAAATGCCGGAGGGCTTTTCTATGCGGTCATTGACAGATATCTATGATGCGCTGAAGAGTTTTTATGAGGATGCAAAGCATCTCTGATTGATTGCAAATCGCAGCAGCAAGCCCGAATACAATCAAAAATCGTTTGTATTTGATTGTATTTACTGTTATCATTAAATAACACAATCAAATTGTTGTTCGATTCTGGATGAAAAAATTTGAATAAGGAGTGTTATGTAAAATGAAATATGAACCTCTGTACAAGACATATTATAAGAACAAAGAAGAATACCGGGCTCTGTATGAAAGCAGATTCGGTTCCGAGGATGCAATCAAAACCGGCATTGCAATAGCAGATAATGAAGCCTTCTGTTTGCAGTGCAGTGAGCTTTATTCTCTTTGTGGTGACATCTTAAGAACGGACAAGAAGGTTTCACTGCTCAAAGCCAGCCTGCCTGAGCAGGCAATTAGCCGGTTTCGCATGGAAAGCCTGATTGACGAGATTATAATAACAAACAACATTGAAGGCGTGCACAGTACCCGCAGAGAAATAAAGGATGTTATCGAGTCTCTTGGTGAGAGCAATCGTCACGAAAAAAGATTTCAGGGACTTGTAAATCAGTATATTCTGCTCGGGGAGAAAAATATCAATCTCCGAACATGTACGGACATCCGCGCTTTATACGATAAACTTGTTCTGAATGAGGTGCTGGAAAATGATGCTGATAATGCACCTGACGGCGAGATTTTCAGAAAAAATACAGTTGATGTAAGAAATGCAGCCCAGAAGGTAATACATACAGGAGTTCACCCAGAAGAAAAAATAATCGCGTATATGCAAAAGAGCCTTGATATTCTGAATAACGATGATTTTGATATTCTGATCAGGACAGCTGCTTTTCACTATTTATTCGGATACATCCATCCCTTCTATGACGGCAACGGCCGATTGTCACGATTCATAAGCAGCTACTGTTTATCGAAGAATCTGGATTCTCTTATCGGCTGCAGGTTATCCTATACCATTCAGGACAATCTCAGTGACTATTACAAAATGTTTAAGATATGCAATGATCCGATAAACAAAGGCGATATCACGCCTTTCGTAATAATGTTTTTCGGCATCATTTTGAAAACTGAAGAAAATCTTCTTTATTCACTTACTAAAAGGCATGATTTATACGAGAAAGAACTCCGGCAGGTTATGGCACTTTCAATCAGAGACAAATGGGACAAAACTACAGAATCATTATGCTGCGCTCTGTTAATAAGCACTCTCTTTGCAGAGGACGGCGCCACCAAGAAACAACTGCTGCAGGAACTGGAAATCAAAAGCAATACAACACTTAACACCAAGCTGAACAACCTCCGTGCTTATGAACTGATTGAAGAAACGAAAGATAAGAAAGTCTCATATTACAAGCTGAAGTACGAGAATTTGTCCAGGGCTCTTAGTACCGGAGACTAAAAACGTCAGTTATATGAAGGATATGGATATTCTGCAGAATATGTGAGGAACCCGGACTAAATATACATGAGGCTTTGTCAAAGAGGAATATGCTTCTTTTGATGAGTATCTTCTGGATCAGATAAAGGACGCTATTGAGAACATTTAACAGCGGACATGGGATATATGTAATGAAAGTCGATTAAAAGATTCCACAATTGCATAGTTACAATGGCCGGAGAAAAATTCAATTGAAATCTATAGAAAATACCTGAAAGGGGTGAAACTGAAATGATAAACGGTGATGCAAAGGAGTTTATTGATGGATTGTATTACGGCGATGAACGTTTCTTTTACTTTGAAGGATATAAATATTTTATTCAAGGCTATTATGTTGAAGAAAAACCAATGTTAGAGATGTATGTTTTAGAGCCCGCTGATAGTAATTTTGAATGGCGAGCAATCTCAGACAATAAAAGCTATCCTGTATCAGAATTTGAAAATGCAGCTGTATTTAACGGAAAAACATTTTGGCAGGTTGAGCAAAAAATTGAGTGGGTGGATTGCTAACAAGGTCTTACAATTTAATATTAGCTGTGTGGAGGTGTCGCAAGTTTGCGGCACTTCCTTTTTTCGCGAGTAACGAGCCAAAGGCCGTGCGTATATGAGATATTGAGAAACCATTAAACAAAAGAAGGATCAGGACGCATGTACTTGTACAATGTGCAATGCAACCATGTGCGTCCACGTTCTTATAACAATTACAAAACACCTTACGAGGCACGCTATGAGGCGTCGTGAACAATATGAAAAAATTAGGTCAAAGTGTTACAAAAGTGCTTGACCACAACATTACGCGGCTATGGTTAAACCGCTTGCCTTGCAGTCGCGGATGACATCAGCCCACT
>CAVECM010000164.1:0-3253 GCA_963614095.1 Bacteroidaceae bacterium | reverse complement strand
GCCCGGATATTTATGATAATCTGAAAAAACTCCGATAATCATAAGAATCCTGCTGCGGTTTACATAATCCGTCTATTTCCAGAGCTTATCCGGATACAGCCCTCTGTCCTTCATGGATTCGAGGGCGTTTTTTACATCCTCCCTGTCATCCTTGTATGTCACACCATACCATCTGTCAGCGGAATTCAGCACCTTGACCTGCGCCTTTCCCTCCTGAACAAGCTTGTCCGCAGCTGCCGGCAGATAATACTCACCCTTGAGCGGATTTTCCTCCATCGCTTTCGCATAAAACTCAGGGAAGCCTTTTGCGAGTTCATCCATCATGCTCTTCGAAAATCCCCAGAAATTCATCGAAACAATGGTCTTTTCCGGCAGAGTAATCCATGTTTCCCCATCATCTTCGGTATATGCGATGCCCTGATCTTTTCTCATAATCTTGGTTCTCTCGGTCACCTTCCTGAGATATCCGTCCTCGTCTATGTCGCAGACTCCTCTTGACACGTGACCGTTTTCCGTGACCGTATTCGCCAGCTCATATCCGACCATGCAGTATGAATACTCAGGTCTGCTGCCTGCAGCCTTACAGTCCGATGCAGCTCCGTCTGCGTGCTGTGTCAGGTAGTCGTATATTGCTGTAAATCCGCCAGGTCCATAGTAGTCGTCTGCGTTTATTACTGCAAAAGGGCCGTTTATCATGTCTCTGCACGAAAGCACTGCATGTCCGGTTCCCCACGGTTTTTCTCTGCCCTCCGGCATCACAGCACCGTCCGGAATGTTTTCGAGCTTCTGATATGCATATTCAATCTGCATGAATCTTCCGGCACGTTCGTCGACGACCTCTCTGAAAAGGTCTCTGTGCTCTTCTTTTATTACAAAAATTGCTCTTTCAAAGCCTGCCATCATTGCGTCATAAAGCGAAAAATCCAGGATTATCTCGCCCGCATCCGTTATTTTATCAACCTGCTTGAGACCCCCATATCTCGATCCCATGCCTGCCGCCATTATTATCAAAGTCGGTTTTTCTGTATTTTTCATTATTCCTGTCCGCCTTTCAGTTTTCTGTTTTGTGTTTAACTATTTTTATCTGCACTTTGATTTCTGATTTGTGTTTAATTATTTTTATCTGCACTCTGACTGTTGTTGTTTATCTTAAAAAGACTATTCAGCATTTGTCGATTCTGCAGAATCTTGATTTCTCTGCATTATTACCATCACTCTGATGCTAATCTGCCTGTTCTGAAGCCGCTGATGCTTCTGTATCATCATGCACCTGCTGATTCTGCAGCTGTTTACGGCTCTGCAGCTCTCTTACGCCGTCAACGATGATTTTCTCAACGCGGTCATTGAACTCTTTTTCTTCCTCTTTGCTGAGATTTGCAGTTTCAATCGGCTCGTGTACGATGATATCAATCTCTGCGCCCTTAAGATATCCTTCTTCCTCAAACATCTTGTAGCTTCCGTTCAGTGAAACCGGTACAACAGGAACTCCAGGCTTTGTTGCGAGCCTGAGCGAACCCTTGTGAAATCTGCCCGGATCCGGTCCTTTGCTCCTCGTGCCTTCAGGAAATATCACGAGCGAAAATCCCTGCTTTATGTATTCGATGCCCTCACTTATTGCTTTCAGTGATGCACGCGGGTCATCTCTTTTTATAAAAACGCTGCGTATTCTTCTTATCCATTCTCCGTAAAACGGGATTTTTGCGAGATCCTCCTTTGCAACAAACGCAAACTGGAACTTCTGAAATGCCGCAAAATAAGCAAATATGTCTGCATATCCCTGATGGTTTCCCACCAGTACGACAGGACCCTTGTCAGGGAGATTTTCCAGCCCCTGCACATTGACAGTGCTTCCGAACATCTCCATAACTTTAGTTCCCCAGAATGATGTCGATTTCAGGATATATTCTCTTTCTCTCTCAAAATCGCCCGCTTCCCTGGCAGCTATTATTTCTTTTTTGTTTGCTCTGAAATACTTCAAGCAGTAAAGAAGCTTGTATGCTCCCGGTATATTTGCAAATATTTTCATCCAAAACCTCGCTCGATGTTTTTTTCCCGGCTTTTTTCCGGTTATCCAAGTGCTTTATGTCCTTACAGATTCTGCGTCAGATACATTGCCTGCGGACAGCTGCACTTCTTTTATAATAACACAAAGATGCACATCGCGGTATAATGAATTAACCTGATGCATCAGCCGGATACGTTATTCTGATGCATAAGGCGAATGCTTTATCCTGATGAGGCAGACGTATGCACTGCCCGGCGCTGAATGTTTATTTTCAAGGCAGCTGCCGCAAAACAGATATTCATGATATAATTCATGTATTCACTGTTCAGAATCCGGTGGTCTGGCTCAATAAACTTCACTGATGGACAGTATCAATGAGTTGTGCTGACGGACAGGCTTGATAAGCTGTGCTGACAGGCTGACTTGATGAGCGGCACCGGCGGGCACTCCGACTGTCTGCAGACTTTACAACAGCTGTGAATACTTCATCCGCTGCTGTATTTGCAAGTAAAAAGTGAACCTTACAAACAGCTGCTTTAAACTCAGCGTACGAGAGGGATTACGAGGGGGAATATAATGAGTATTGATTCCGATAATAAAAATGCGGCTCCGGGCGGCGGCAGAAGAAACTCTGATATACATATAATCATAAGTTTCGTAAGTTTAGCGGCATTCCTGGCACTGCTTTATCTGGTTATTATGCATAAAACCGCAGCGTTCGATGATGCTGTGCGTTTTTTCTTCTATGACATGAGAAGCGACGGGCTGACGATTTTCGCAGAATTCATCACATTCCTCGGCAGCGTTAAATGGATAATTGCGCTCTGCATAATACTGCTGCTGATAAAACCGCTGAGAATCAGCTTCGGCGTTCCCGTTTCGGCAGGCGCGCTTTCCGTCACAATCATAAACAAAATCATAAAAATACTCGTACAGCGCGAAAGGCCCGATCTGATTTTCCGGCTGGTCGACGAAAGCGGCTTCTCGTTTGCCAGCGGACATTCGGTGACAAGCATGGTCGTTTACGGGCTTTTGATTTATCTGGTGCGCAGAAATGTCAGAAACCGTACAGCCGCTGATATTCTGACTGTCATACTGGCGATTCCGCTGACTGGTATCGGACTCAGCCGCATTTATCTCGGCGTGCATTATCCGACGGACGTCCTGGCAGGATGGTGCCTGGGGCTGACTGCTGTTATGCTGATTATCGAAATCACAGAATCAATCCGGCAGCGCAGAAATCTGCCT
>CAVECM010000163.1:0-3319 GCA_963614095.1 Bacteroidaceae bacterium | reverse complement strand
GCCTCACTTGATGCTTTAAATTCTTCATGTATGAAAATTCTGCTGATAAAATACGTCTTTTGCTATGCAGGAATAAACAAAGTTCTTCATAAAAATTCCTTGTATACTGCAAAAGACGCATTGACAAACTGCAGCAATTCGATTAAAATATTCGATAGGAAATGGGTCTGTTACCGTACAGCTATGGCTCAGGCGGGGTGCTCGTTTCTTTTTTTATATTCACCATATCATATAAATATAGATTCCCATCTGCTGCATGTCTGATCAGCATTTCTATTCTGAAAACATTTAATCGTTCCAGTTCACCGGAATTATTGTTATAAACAGGAAGTGCAAATCTTGATGTAAATCTGTACCAACCGAATTTTGCGTCAACGCTGTGCTTAATCTTAACATTATTTTGCCAACGCCGGTTCACAGCACACTTTAAGAGCATAGGTACTCCCTGTGCTGCATTGGCCTTAGCCTTAGCATATGTACCATGCAGCTTTCTTGTATCACCTGACCCTTTTACTTCACCCGGAAAATCAGCACCGATATATACCTGGTCTGACGTTTCGATTACCTCATAACATTCTCCAATATAATCCTTCAGATATTGCTCAACCTCCTCCCAGTCAATATGCCTTCTCCCTTTAAAACGAATATCATTAATTACAACTATCTGATTTCCGTCCAAATCAGTTATGACATCAACTTTTCTATCCATGCTGCCTCCTTTCGGCACGCATTGCGTTATACGCCGAGCAAAAAAATTACTCCTTTTTTACCATTTCTTCAATTTTTGCTCTGTAAACCATCAGACGCAGTACATAATCAGGCAGCTCTCGCTTCTCAGCTTCCCAGTCCTGCACTGTCCTATAAGGTATTCCGAAGTATTCACAGAATTCCGCACGGTTCATACCCATACTCTCTCTAAGTTCCTTAACCTGTCTGCCTCGACTCATTTTGCCCTCCATGACGCATTGCGTTATTATATCCATACTCTATCACACTTGTATTCATTTGTAAAGAAGTTAATCATAACCTCCCTTCCTGCGATTCCCCCGGGCTCCCAAAATTCTCTAAAGCGGCCGCTGTTCCAATGACGATTGCAGCGACAGGGAATCGCATTTATCTGCAGCTTTTTAAGATTCACTCACACATCGTGTTAAAATGCATGAAAAAAGACAGGCTTCCGAAAGCTGTAATCCGTTGCAATTACTGACTTTTCAGCACCTGTCCATATTATAAACCCCACTCCCGCCTCTGAGAGCAGGAGTGCTCTGTCCTCGCCTGCTTCTTTACAAGAGTCCCATCATATTCTGCAGCAGCAGGCTAACGACTGTAATACCTGCCCAGCAGCAGGCTCCTGACAGCAGGGGCTTGCCGCCGCTCTTTATCAGCTTGACCACATTGCTGTTCAGTCCGATGGCTGCCATGGCCATGATGATCAAGAACTTGCTCAGTTCTTTCAGCGGCCGGAATACTGCCGCTGACACGCCGAGGGATGTACAGATGGTAGTAAGCACAGATGCGCAGATAAACCACAGAATGAACATGGGAAAGGCATTTTTCAGCCGGAAGTCCCCCTGCTCCTTTCCTGCCTTCCTCGCCTGCAGCAGTGAGAGCACCAGTGTAATGGGAATAATAGCCAGCGTGCGGGTTAGCTTGACAGTTACAGCCTTATCCAGCGTCTGGCTTCCCAGATTCCACATGCTGTCCCACGTGGAGGCTGCCGCCGTGACGGAGGACGTATCGTTAACCGCGGTTCCTGCAAAGATGCCGAACGCCTCACCGGAGGTAGTGTCAAAGCCGATGGCTTGTCCTAATAGTGGGAACAACAGTGCTGCCAGTACATTGAAAAAGAAAATTACAGAAATGGACTGGGCAACTTTCTCATCATCCGCATGGATAACCGGTGCCGCTGCAGCGATGGCACTGCCGCCGCAAATGGAGGAACCGACGCCGATCAGTGTGCTGGTATCACCGTCGATACGCAGCAGCTTGTGCAATGCAAAGGCCACCAGCAGAGAAGTCGTTATAGTACATACAATGATAGGCAGGGACTGCTTCCCGGTTTGCAGTACGACATTCAGGTTCAATCCAAAACCCAGCAGCACGACAGCAGCCTGGAGGATCTTCTTGGAGGTAAAGCCTATACCCGGCCTTACGGTTTCTCCCGGCGTCCAAAGCAGAGCAATGACCATGCCTGCGATAATAGAAAACACCGGGCCGCCGATGACCGGCACCAGCTTGCCCAGTAACCACGAGGGAATGGCGATAACAAGACATACCGCGATTCCCGGCAAGTTTTTCCTGATGAATTGCATAATAAAGACTCCTTTTTTCAACGATAGTCATATTTTAGACACTGGATTATTGGCGTATTACCTTCATGCGTCTATCTGCATTGCTTCTGCAGCGGATCTCGACTCCGCTGCTCCGCCCATGCATCCAAACCGCACTACCTGCCGTAATTTTCCACAATGCCGCCGTCTTCCTTTATCATTACGAAAAATGCGATGATATACACGGCTATCGGGCACACCAGTGCATACTCCGGAAATGTATTCGATGCAGCCGCACCTCCTGCCGCTCCGACGATAAATGCCAGTATTATACCGTAATAGCAGCGATATTTATGTCTGAAATACGGGTCCTTTGTTTCCATGTAATGATACAGAGCCTCGGTGCCGCTGCGCAGATTGCCTGTACACATAGTAGACGCAATGCCGTGCCCGTGAACTCTCCTGAAGCTTTGAACCTGCAGCGAACATATGAACGATATCATCACATTGACAAGAGAATCCAGCGGACCCTCCGGTATGAATATCGCCGCCGCAAGTATGACTATCTCCAGAATCAGCATGCCTTGTCTCCAGTGGAAAAGCCCGATAAGCGTCTGTCTGCGTCTCACGGTCTCGGTCACGATTATACCCGCCGCGAATGCCGCCACCGGTATGGCTGATGCGGCAGCCCTGGACCATTCCGTCTGCATCAGATGTATGCTGAACAGTACTATGTTGCCGGTCTGTGCATTGGCGAACACTCCGCCTCTGCATATATATGAATAAGCGTCAAGAAATCCCCCCGCCAACGCCAGAAGAACCCCTATCAGTATCGTTTCCGACATTTGTATCTTCATCAGATTGTGTTTCTCCGAACTGCCTGTATTCCTTTTGTCCTGCATGACTGCAGACATCCCCTTCCCTGAAATAAATCAATTGTTTTCTGCCGGTACTGATACACTGCATTGTATATCGGCATTGTACGCAGGCCTCGTAATGGTCCGTACCGCATAACAGCTTCACGACATACCGCACTTAATGCTGATTCC
>CAVECM010000162.1:0-3372 GCA_963614095.1 Bacteroidaceae bacterium | reverse complement strand
GCAACGCGGCAAAGCCGCTCCTACGGCTGCGCCTCCGCTGTCCGTTTTGTCAGCGAATCGCTAACGCTCTTCGGACAAAAAGGCAGCTCAAATACAGAAACTACAAACCGCATATCAGAATGCAGATGAACAACAGAAAGGCAGAGAAATGGAAGTTTTAAAAATCGGAGGAGTGAGCTGCCGTCAGCTGGCGGAAGAGTTCGGCACGCCCCTTTACGTATACGACGAATCAAAGATAACCGACCAGGCGCGAGCCGCCGTATCGAATTTCAAATCCGACAAATTCGATACAGAGGTCGTTTATGCATCCAAAGCGTTTTCCTCGAAGGCCCTGTTCAGACTGCTGGCGGCGGAGGGCACGGGCTTTGACGTTGTCAGCGGAGGCGAGCTTTACTGCGCTTTACAGGCCGGCGCCGACCCGGGCAAGATATATTTTCACGGGAACAACAAGAGCGACAGCGAAATCGAGATGGCTCTGGAAGCCGGAATCGGTTATTTCGTTCTTGACAACATCGTTGAGTGTGACCGCCTCACAAAGCTGGCGGCTGCCGGCAGGCGTCACGCGAAGGTGCTTCTGAGGATAAACCCGGGAATTTCGGCACATACCCACGAATACATCATGACATCGAAGCCGGATTCAAAATTCGGCATTTACATAGAGAACCTCGAGCACATAAACTACGTGATAGACAAGCTGTCAGGCGATGATTATGTAAAACTTGCGGGTTTCCACAGCCATATAGGTTCACAGATTGTCGATGTGCAGTCGTTTGAAAAGGCACTGAGCACAATGATTGGTTTCCTTGCAGATGTGAAAGCTGCAAAGGGTCTGGATAATCTGGAACTGAGCATAGGCGGAGGCTTCGGCATAAAATACGTAGATTCCGATCACCCCGTATCTTTAGGGGGTATGTGTGCAAATCTCGCACAGCATGCGGAGAAAGCGCTCGATGAAAAAGGCGTGAAGATTTCCAAGCTGATAACGGAGCCCGGCAGAGCTATGGTCGGTGAGGCAGGATATACGATTTACACAATCGGCGACATGAAAAAGAGCGGAGATAAGAACTATATCTTTGTTGACGGGGGTATGAGCGATAATATAAGACCTGCGCTTTACGATGCGGAATACACGGCGGTGCTCCCGGAAAAGAATACTCAGCTGCCTGAGGTGACGTACTGTGTTGCGGGGAAAAACTGCGAGTCCGGCGACGTTCTTATTAAGAACGTTATGCTGCCGAGAGCCGAGTCCGGCGATTTGCTGACGGTATTCTCGACAGGCGCCTACGGATATTCGATGGCGAGCAATTACAACAGGCTCGGCAGACCGGCGGTGGTTTTTGCAAAGGATGGCAAAGCGCGGCTGGTCATCAGGCGCGAAACATATGACGATATGCTCAGCCTCGAGGTGGAATAGACCTCGGCAGGCGGACGCGGACCTGGGCCGGCAGATTTTGACCCGGCAGGCGGACGCAGATCCGGCCAGGCAATGAACGAATTTAAAACAGAGGAGTAAGAAATGATCAGATTTTCAAAATATCACGGCTGCGGCAACAGCTTCGTGATTATAAGAGAAAGCGAGCTCATGAAAGATGCTGCGCTCGTGAACGAAGGCGGAGCCGGCGGGCCCGAGGAATCTGCAGCGGCCGAGTTCACAGAAGCAGCCGAAACAGACCGTTATCCGCAGCTGGCGCAGAGAGTCTGCGACGTGAACACGGGCGTCGGCGCCGATGGGATGATAGTCGTACGAGAAAAGCCGCAGCTTGAGATGGTGTTTTACAACTGCGACGGAAGCCGCGCACCGATGTGCGGCAACGGCATCAGATGCTTTGCACATTTCTGCAGCGCAGAAGGCATCGCGAAGAGCAGCAGCTATCCGGTGAAAACGCTTGCAGGCGATATGATAGTCAATGTTGTCAACGAGGAGCCTTTCCGCGTGAAAATCAACATGGGGAAACCGCTTTTCTCAGGTGAGGACATTAAGACGGATCTCGTGCGCGACAATTATCTGGACCTCGCACTGACGCTGAAGGACGGATCGGAGATAACAGTGAGCAGCTTTTTCATGGGGACGATTCACACGGTTGTTTTCGTGGAAAACTTTGCAGATATCGATGTGCCGGCGGTCGGCGCAGAAATCTGCAGTCATCCGGTTTTCAGGGAGAAAACAAATGTTAATTTCGTAAAGATGACGGATGCTGCATCTATGGAGGTCAGGACATATGAACGAGGTGTGGGAATGACACTCGCATGCGGCACCGGAGCATGTGCATCCGTTGTGGCGGCAAACCTTAAGGGGCTCTGCGGTAAAAAGGCCGATGTGCTTCTCAAACTGGGGACGCTTGGCATCGAAATCGCAGACGACGGCAATGTTTATATGGAGGGACCGTCAGAAAAAGTATTTGACGGGCAGCTTTGCTGAACAGCTTCTGCAGCGCAGAGCGGTTCAGGACTGAAGGCACAGGGCGAGCCTGCTGCCGGAGCAGAGCCGTGCGGGCTCCCGGACGGTAAAGGAATCAGGCAGCGCAATGAATCACCGGGAGATATATGAACCACGGCAGTGAGAACGAAACGAATATAGTCGATATACAATATACAGAGGAGAAAAGATTATGAAAACAGCAATACTGGGCGGCGGTGCGATGGGCAAGGTGCTTGCCGGATTAACAGAAGAAAAAGAAGGATATGAACTGGCCGGAGTGATTGAGCCGATGGACGGACAGAAGCCGGAAGATCTCGGAGCATTCGATGTAATCATCGATTTCAGTAATCCTGCGAACCTGCAGATGCTGGCAGATTACTGCAGAGCGAACAAATGCCCGGCCGTAATCGCAACGACAGGATATGAGCCGGAGCAGCTGGCAGAGATTGATAACCTGGCGGAGACAGTGCCGGTTGTTTTTTCTGCAAACTACTCGCTCGGTATCAACGTGATGAAGAGAGTAATCGCAGAGATTACACCGATTCTTGAAGATGCGTTTGACATTGAGATAATCGAAAAGCACCATAACAAGAAGCTGGACGCGCCGAGCGGCACTGCAAAGATGCTGCTTGCAGCCGCAGATCCGGATGGCAGCTATGAGCATATTTTCGGCAGAGACGGCAACAGAAAGCGCAGCAAGGAGATCGGTGTGCATGCGATAAGAGGCGGCACAATTGCCGGTGAGCATACGGTGATTTATGCAGGAACTGATGAGATTCTGGAAGTGAAGCATACAGCAGGATCCAAGAAAATCTTCGCAGCCGGCGCACTCAAAGCTGCAGCCTTTGCAGTAAAAGCGCAGCCGGGACTTTACAGCATGGAGGATGTGCTGTTCGGAAGCGATAAATAACTGCAGATTCGCAGACAGACCGCGAAAAATAATTGCCGGTTCA
>CAVECM010000161.1:0-3374 GCA_963614095.1 Bacteroidaceae bacterium | reverse complement strand
ATGTGTAATCAGCGTCTATGTAATCGAAAAGGACTGTTCATATGCAAATTTTCAATATCATGAATCCCAACCATAAAGATATATATTCTCCTGTCAGCTTATATGAAGACGAATTCATTACTGATATAGAGATTGATATGCAGACTCTTGCAGACTGTGAATCTGTGCTCGTAAAAAACAGAAACGACGAACCTGTCGGAAGCATCAGGTCAGACCGCCTGATTTACCTTCTGCGCAGCCTCGGCAAAATATCTTTTATACCCATGATTGACTGCATTGAAGAGGGTCTGATTGCAATCGACACCGACAGCACCATATTTTACATAAATCCCGCATACACCCGGCTGCTGGGCGTGCCTGGCGGAAAAATAATCGGAAGAAAGCTCAGCGATGTGGAACCGGATGCAGCTTTGCTCGATGTTCTCTCGACGCAGCAGGAGACAATAGTCAAGAAGAAATATATAAAAAACGTGGGAAAATACATTTCAATTCACATCAGACCGCTGTATCAGAACGGCGTTTTTGCAGGCGCATTTTCTCTCTTCAGCGATGTTACGGAGGTCGACCAGCTCAGCAAAACAGTAAAGCAGATGAGCAACACAGTTGAGGAATACAGCCGCAGACTCGAACAGTTTCAAGTCATGCAGGCGAACAGGATGATAGGGGAAAGCCCGAATTATGTATCCTGCGTGCTCAAAGCACTTACCGCAGCCAGAAGCGATGTCACAATTCTTCTTCGCGGCGAAAACGGTGTCGGCAAGGACGTCCTCGCCAATGCGATAAAAGACAGCAGTATGCGCAGTGATAAGCCCTTTATCACAGTCAACTGCTCAGCAATACCGGATGCACTTTTCGAAAGTGAACTTTTCGGTTTTGAGGAGGGCTCATTCACCGGTTCCCGAAAGGGCGGAGGTATCGGAAAATTTCAGCTTGCTGACGGCGGCACGCTTTTTCTCGATGAGATAGGCGATATGCCGCTGCATATGCAGGTCAAACTCCTGCGCGTGCTGCAGAGCGGAGAAATCGAAAAAATAGGAAGCAGCAGGAGCATTTCTGTTAATGTCCGAATCATCGCCGCAACCAATCGGCCTCTGGAGCAGCTCATTGCAGAAAAAAAATTCCGCGAGGACCTTTATTACAGACTGAACGTGATTTCTGTAACTATCCCGCCGCTGCGCGAGCGTGGAAATGATGTGATTCTCCTTGCCAATCATTTTCTTGAAAAGTATGCCGAAAAATACGGCAAGGATGCGCGGTTTTCCAAGACCGTATATCAGATTTTCCTCAGTCACAGCTGGCCCGGAAATGTGCGTGAGCTCCAGAATGCAATAGAAAGCGCACTCGTGCTTTGCCGTGACAATATCATCCGGGCTGACGATCTGCCGGAACATATAACACACGGCAGTATTCCTGACGTGCAGGCTCCTCCGGTTTCCCGGGGTCCGGCATTCAATTCTGTTGATGCAGACGGCCCGGCAAATGCGGGCGGTCCAATTAATGCGAGTGATTCGGAGCATGCCGGTAATTCAGCCCCGGCTGATACAAATAATCACGGTCTTCTCAAAGAGGAAATGGACGCGTATGAAAAGAAAATAATCGAGGACACGCTTGCCAGATTCGGGGGCAGCAAAACAAAAGCCCAGACCGCCCTCGGACTTTCCAAACGCACATTTTACAGGAAACTGGCATACCATGGACTCACGCGTAGCGGTACTTCCTCCCGTTAGAAATGTGCGCTGCCGGGTACACCATCTGAATGAGAAGCCTTACAGCAGGGCTTCTCGTTCACCGGAAGATGCATCTGCTGTTTTTACTCGCTTTTTATCAGTACTTCCTTGCCTCTGAACGCAAAACCGTAATGCTTTATCCGTCTCTTGTCAATGCCCTTTGCCAGCAGATCTGCATCATAGTTTTTCTCATTTATCTGTCTGAGCGCTGCATCGGCTGTATCCTCGAGGCTTTTCTCGTCGTAGCTGTCAAACACCTTGAACTCTATGATGACTGCAGGCATGTCACTCCTCAGCGGCTCCATACATATATCATATCTGCCGAAGCCGCTCTCACGATTTGATGTGATACGATAAACACCTGTATATTCCACCATCTGTCCCAGCACGAACCCGTGATAAAACCTCTCGGGCTGTGAATATTCCGAGGGTCTTGTTCCTGTGTCGAAACTGCTGAATATATCCATAGTGATTCTGTTCATGGTAATGTTCATTACCTTTATATCTCCTGTCAGAAATGCTTTTCTGAATTCCCGGTAGTTCGATCCCGTCGTTCTGAACCAGCCTGCTATCATTCTCCTGAACATACGCAGTGTCTCATAATTAGTTATCCTTATCTCGTATACGAAATCATATCCGCTCTCGTCTATTACCTTGCTGTCAACAGTAAGGTATCCCGATGCACACAGGAGCCCCCATATCGCTCCATCGTCATCATCCAGCTGCGAAAACACAGTCTGCTCATCGAATGTAACCTTTATTGACCTTCCGGCGAGAAGTTCCTCCATGGATGCTTTGATTTCCGGATCACCTTCCCTTATCAGCTCCGATACCAGAGCATTGCCGCTGGTATTAGCCCAGTAAGGTTCAAGTTTTCCTGTGTCGAGATAATTCAGAATGCTCCACGGATTGTAAATATCCCTGCGTTTTCCGAAAGAAAAACCGTCATACCATCGTTTCACGTCCTCTTTCGTATCTCCCATCCCGAATTCATCGAGCGCAGTAAATACTTCTTTTTCTGTAAAGCCGAAGCAGTCTGCATATTCGTCAGAGGTCACAGTGACAACCTTGAGATTGTTAAGATCTGAGAATATCGACTCCTTACTTACTCTGGTAATCCCCGTCATCACCGCTCTTTCAAGATACGGATTCGTCTTAAATGTAGAATTGAAGAAGCTTCTTATAAAAGCCGCCATCTCATCCCAGTAGCCGTTGACATAAGCCTCCTGCAGCGGCGTATCGTATTCATCCAGAAGAATTATTGTCTTCCTGCCGTATGCGCGGCACATAATATCCGAAAGATTCTTCAGGCTGAATGTAGCCACATCATTTTTCATCTCCATACTGACAGAATTCAGATATCGGACATCCTGTACCGTCATTATCCCTTCATCAAGAGGCTTGGTGCATTCACTGTAAGTCTTAACAAGAATCTGTTTTATTTTTCTTTTCGCCTCTTCAAAGGTCGGCTCCTTTACATCTGCAAACGAAAGAAATATTACCGGAAACTTTCCCTGAAGAGCCCTGTATTTCTCACCGTATTCCTCATCCTCCCAGACTGAAAGCCCCTCGAAAAGATCAGTTCTTCCTTCATATGTAAATGCTAAAATAAAGATGTACAAAAATTATCAAATAAAAATGTACAGT
>CAVECM010000160.1:0-3391 GCA_963614095.1 Bacteroidaceae bacterium | reverse complement strand
ACAAGCGCAAACCCCCATATTACAGCTGTCGTCAGCAGACATAAATTTGATTTGAATGATTTACTCATATTGCAGCAATTCTCCTTTCTGTACAGTCAGTTTCTTCCCGCTCCTGTATTTCACATTTCAGATTTTATCATTCCAAAGCTGCCGTTTGTTTTGTGGAGATTTTAGACTTTTTATCATTTTCTTTTGATTTTTTACAAAAAAACTGCTAACATTGACATAAGCAGAAGGTTATGCCGATACGGTGCTGATGAATATGCGCCCGGGCATATGATAATATGAAAGATTTTCGCCTGCAGAAAGTTGTATTGACCTTTACATTAATAAACGAACGAATCAGAGGTGTTGCTGATTATGGCTTTAACAGTACGAGATATACCTTCCCTGCCGGGACTCAACCGTATGCAGCTCATATCGGGAGCCGGCGGGCTTGACAATAAAATTACAGTTGCGAGTGTCGTTGACTACGAATTTGCGCCTGACGTCGAATTCAGAGATGACAGCGAGTACATAGAGGGCAGCTTCATTATAACGAGCCTTCTTTTCGCATATAAAAATCCCGATACCATACTCGGTGCGGTAAAGTCGCTCTATGACTGCGGAATATCTGCAGTCGCATACAAAAACGTGATATTTGAAGAACTTCCCGATGAAGTAATCCGTTTTTCAAACGAACACAACCTGCCTATATATGTTTTCGGAAAAGATCTTTATTTTGAAAATATAATATTCGAGATTATGGCTGCGCTGCATATTGATGATCACGCATCTCTCACCACCGCCAACATACATAACATGATACATTCCTATCTCTCCGAACAGGAAGTGACAGCTATCTGTTACGGCATATCACTTGAGCTTAAGCGCTATATGTCTGCAGCATATATAAAATACACTGATAATGCGCCCATGAACGCCGACCGGACCTATATGTCACTGGCAAGGAACAAAAGCCTCCGGAGCAAAATACTCACCTGCGGCTTCAGCAACGGGCTGTTCATTATCATCACATCACCTAAGAAGGATATGGAAAGCCACACTCTCATACTTGAAGAGGCCTTGTCATTTCTTCCTGTTGATACGGACAGGCTGACTGTATCGATGAGCGATGTCCATGTCGCATTTGAGCACCTTGACCTGGGCTTTAAAGAAAGCTACTACTGCTACTGTGCCTCGGAAGCAGAAAACCATGCTTTCAGGTATTACCGGGATATAGGGATTTATAAACTGATTATTCCGCTTATCAAAAGCCCGTATATGCTCAACTTTGCCGAAAATTATCTTATGCATATAAAAGACAAGCCCGATTATTATTCGACGGTTATCTCATACGCACGAAATCATGGAGATTTTGCTGCAGTGTCGGCCGAAATGAACTGTCATACCAATACTGTGCGTTACAGAATCGCGAGAGCCAAGGCACTGGCAGGCAATCCTGATATCTCCGATAATGAGTTCTACAGGAATATATCAATTGCCGCCGCAATAGATAACGTTAAAAAATTCTTTGTATGAGAGTGCAGGAAATATTAAAAAAATATGCGCGAGGAAAAGCCTGCCGCGAATCCATTTTCACAGCAGGCTGTCCTTTTTTCATAAAACTGCGGCTTTTCGTAAATCCGCAATTCTTATAAATCTGCACCACTTATAAGTGTCTGCAGCGAATGCCTCCGGAGTCCGGCAAGTGCTCGCCTGCTTCCGAAGCCCTGCAAATGCTTGCCCGATTCCGAGATCCGGCAGTTACTTATCCGTTTCGGCGTCATATACAATCTGCCCGTCCATTATCGTCAGCAGAACCGATGATTCCGGAATTTCCTCCGGCGGTATTTCCAGCAGATTGCGGTCGATAACTATAACATCGGCCAGCTTTCCCTCTGCCAGCACGCCTATGTCATCACGATTATATGCCAGTGCCGCATTTTTCGTATACGAAATCAATGCCTCCGCGACAGTGATGCACTCCTCCGGATTCGTTCCGGCAGGCTTTCCGTAATCATCACATCTCGTCACCGCCGAATAAATATTCGGGAAAGGATTAAAATCAACCACAGGATAATCCGTTCCGAAGGCAAGCTTTGCCCCTGCATCGAGCAGCGATCTGTGCGGCCACTCATATCTGCATCTTTCCGCGCCCACGCGCCTTATTTTCTCATGCGCATCCAGCGTCAGATGATACGGCTGCATTGACGGGATTACCCCCAGCTTACTGAATCTCGGTATATCATCCGGATGGATGTTTTCAATATGCTCCACGGTATTGTAAAAATCCTGCGGGCCGTTGGCATTCCTGGACTTTTCGTACATGTCGAGCGCCATCCGCACTGAACCGTCGGCAATGCAGTGCAGCCTTACCGGCAGGCCGGCCCTGTTTGCAGCGATTATATATTCCGTGTTTTCCTTTTCCGGTACATTCGGCACATCGATGCCGCAGGTTTCCGGTCTGTCTGAATAAGGCTCCAGCAGCAGCCCCGTATATGTGGACAGAACGCCGTCTATGAACCCCTTCACGCCGTTGACCCGCAGCTTCTGCGAGAAGAATTCTTTCCTGAACTCAAGCGCTTTGCTGAAGTCAGTATATCCTGCAAGCTTCATGTAAAGATGCAGCCGGCATGTCAGCGTGCCTTCTTTTTCCATGTCGCTTAATATCCTGTAGCTGCGGTGTGCTGCATCTGTGTAATCATCAGCGGACATTTCACTTATGGATGTTACCCCGCATTTATTGATATGATGCAGAAATCCCGCATGAGCTTCTTTCATGGCTTCTGCGTCCATATCCATCACCTTCTCCATGGCGGGTGCGAACGCGTCAGGCTCAAACAGCAGACCGCTGAGCTCGCCGTTTTCCATAAGCCCCACAGAGCCGCTCTTCGGCTTCATATCCGCTGTGATTCCGGCCTCCTCGAGTGCCGGCGTATTCATCCAGAACGTGTGACAGTCTGCGGCAATCAGATATACCGGTCTGTCCGGAATCGCCTCGTCAAGCGACTTTTTTGTCGGAAGCGGAGCATCCGCCCAGTTTGCCGGAAACCATCCTATGCCCCGGATTCTTTTTTCATCCGGGTGACTGTCGGCAAATTTTTTTATCATATCCACGCACTCAGCCTCAGACGTTGTCTCTGACAATGTGTCGCACATATGATCACTTGAGGCAATCGCGCCCATGAAGTAATGAACATGTGCGTCGATGAAGGCCGGCATTATTAGTCTGTTCCCGTAGTCACGCACTTCTGTCTCCGGGCCCTCATATTTCAGAGCATCCTCTCCCACGGCTATTATCTTATTGTCTTTCAGAGCCACGCCCCCCGGAATAGTTTCCCCGGAGAGAGCTGTAAATATGCAGCTGCTTTTTAAAATCATATCTGCTTTCATTTGCATATCCTCCTGC
>CAVECM010000159.1:0-3415 GCA_963614095.1 Bacteroidaceae bacterium | reverse complement strand
AATTTTCTCTCTGACATGCCTTTATTCTTGTATCGGTAACTTGTATCCGCTTATTTCTCTGCCCTTCTGAAAACAGTTAATTTGCATTTTTTAATTCATGGTTTGCGGCAAGCTCGTAATAACTGTCCATTGTCACCGGAGCGTTGAATAATGTTGTAATCAGAAAAGCTCTTGTGTTTACTGTCCCTCCGGTGTGCCTTGCGAGTGATTCCAGAACATATTTAATGCTGAGAATGTTGAGCTTTCGAAATCTGGCTTTTACATATGCTGTATCCCGCGGCTCACCGTTTACAGGAATATTTTGCTTTTGGGAAGTAAGAATCTCTACAGCAAGCTCGACAATCTCCTCAATCTGGTTCCGTCTGAGCGGATGATCCTGCATCAGGCTTTCATAGTCAATCTGACTCTTGAATTCCTCCCTCACATCTATGATAGATGTGAAGTCTTTTGTAGTACTCTCTGTATCTGTATTCTTTGTATTTGTCGGTACATCTGTATACTGAGGGCTTGGTGTTTCGCTGCCCCAAGCCTCAGGTATCTGTATACTCACCCTCTGCTTTTCATGCACCGACCCTTGGCTTTCTGTGTACTGAGGGCCAGTATCTCTTTCATTGCCGGACACATCTGCTGCTTTTTTCGTAATTCTGCGGATTTCCTCGGATACAGGCTCTATATACATCACATTCCCATACTTCCTGCCGTTGATGATTTCCGACGGTTTCACATGCTTTCGTATCAGGCCGCTTTTTTCCAGCCGCGCCAGAGCTTGCTTTGTCTGTCCATGTGACAGATTTAATTTTTCAGCAAGCTCTCTGGTACTTTTCTGCAGCAGATCCTTACGAAATTTTTTCTTCCATACGGTTTCACCGTCTGCATTTACAGAAGCGGTCGGCCTGTACCAGTAAACAATTTCTGCAAGTATCAGGATTGCATTCATGTCAGGATGTCCTTTTTCTGTCGTTATGCTATGAAGCCAGGAATGAGGAATGAGAGTTCCTGAAAGATCAATCCGACCTATCGCATCAACATTCATATTCCCCGATGAAATTATCTTTCCCATTCGCTCACTCCTTTCTGCCTGCCCTACTCAGCTTCCGAAAAATCCTCGGATGCTTCTCTGAAATAACCGGTCTCCTCCCACACCTTCTTGTCCGGACACAGATAGCTGTATTCCGTTGATCCATCCATCTTGAAGGCTGTCCCGAATTTAAGAAAACCGCGCTGCAGTCCTATTCTTATATAGTTCGGATCCTTTCCTGTCGCCCTGGCTATCTCGGCAATTTTCACATTTCTTCCGGTAAAGTTCGGAAGTTCAAGGTATAATTTTCGATCACCCATAAGTTTCTCCGTCATGTCATTACCTCCTTTATGTTGCTTTTCGACTCTGTTTGGTAGCGTTTCTCGCTCTGTGATGACATTATACCGAGCTTCTTTAGCTCTGTCAAGTATATCTTTTTTGTCTGTTGACATACCATTTTATTATGTTATAATGCTTTTGAAAGGTAGGTGGCCTAAATGACACTCGGCGAGAAAATCAAATTCCATCGCAGTATGAAGGGTCTGACTCAGAAACAGCTGGGGAATATGACCGGAATACACGAGGTTACAATCAGGAAGTATGAAGCTGATAAGATGACGCCTAAGAAGGAACAGCTGGAGAAAATCTCCGAATGCCTCAGTGTCCCTTATAATGAATTCCTGGATCTGCACATAGTCACAGATTCAGATATACTTCCTCTTTTATTTGCTATTGATGAGGCTTTTGAAATTGAAATATCCTCTTCGGACAATGAAACATTTCATATGACATTCAAGGAGCCGCTGCTCAATTACTTCCTGCGGGAGTGGCAGAGCGTGAAAGCAGTCAGCAAGCTTGGCGAAATAAGCCGTGAAGATTATGAACTGTGGAAATCAATGCGATCCAGCATGACAAAGGCCATCATAAAATAAACACCCATAAACTTCTCAGGTCATGTTCCCTTTAACAAGACTCTGTTAAATCCATTAACCTTTTAACCATAATGAAGGGAGCTGATATTTATGAGAAACCCGAATGGCTACGGAAGCATTTCCACCCTTTCAGGCAACAGAAGAAACAAGTATATGGTCCGCAAGACCACAGGGGTCAGTCTGGATCATGAAAACGGCAAAGCCCGATACAAGCAGAGTATAATAGGATATGCTCCGACCAAGAAAGAGGCCATGCAGATGCTGGCAGACTATAATGCAAATCCGTATGATGTCTCTGTTTCAAAGACAACCTTTGCAGAGGTATATGAGAAAATGTATGCAGAAAAAGAAGGTATAGTGAGTGCATCAACGCTTCAATCCTATGAATATGCATTCAAAAGCTGCACTGCTCTTCATAACAGGCTTTTCGCCGAACTCAGACTCCAGGATCTTCAAAGTGTGATTGACAGCAGCGATAAGAATTATCCTACACTGAAAAAAATCAAAATTCTCTACAAGCTGCTGTACAACTACGCAATGAAGTATGACCTTGTATCAAAGGATTACGCTAAATATGTCAATCTGGATGCCCAGAAACTGAACTATGAGGCCAAAAGTGAGGAGGAAAAGCATCTCACGCATGATGAAGTGAAGCTGCTGTGGAAAAGAAAAGAAGATAATTTCTGTCAGTCCGTGCTTGTCCTGATGTGGACCGGTCTCAGGATTATGGAATTCCTGGAGCTGAAAACTGAGGATGTGCACCTTGAAGAACGGTATTTCTTCATTCCGAAGGGCAAAACCCTTAACGCAACAAGAAGGGTGCCGATTGCAGATGTAATCTATCCTTACTTTGAAAAGTGGTACGGCGACGGTAAAGAGGAATACCTGTTCAAAATGGGCAGCAGCCACGGAAACAAACCCGTTTCATATGACACTTACAGAAGGACATTCACCGGACTTATGGAAAGTCTGGGTTTATCGTACACCATCCATGCAACAAGACATACTTTCAGTTCACTTCTGGCTGATCTGGATGTCTCCTCAACTATCCGTTCAAAGCTTGAAGGTCATTCCGTAGGAAATATAACCGAAACAGTCTATACTCACCTGGATATGAGCGTTCTGCTGAATGCAGTCAATAAGCTGGAATGCTTCATTGAGTAGACTGATGCCTGCGGCGGCATGCCTGAAACCACGCCCGCCGTTAAGCTG
This sequence comes from Bacteroidaceae bacterium, assembly GCA_963614095.1. GTDB lineage: Bacteria > Bacillota > Clostridia > Peptostreptococcales > Anaerovoracaceae > Lentihominibacter. Next base: position 253 of record CAVECM010000159.1, on the reverse strand, counting down.
TAAAACAAGAGATTGTAAAATAAAGTCTCTGAAATTAAGGCTGCAGCCGTTTGCCGGCACACATCATAATGAGATGCGACTTTCGATGACGCATCTCTTATCTTTTAAACATTTGTTGCAAGTGTGTTGCAATTACGTTGCAAGTAAACGTCATTTCGGGGCGTTTCAGCAATTTCCACAAACAAAAAACCCCTGCAATTGCAAGGGTTTTGAGGTTTTGCGAATTGATCCGGACTATCTCTTCGAGAACTGG
>CAVECM010000158.1:0-3483 GCA_963614095.1 Bacteroidaceae bacterium | reverse complement strand
ATATTATTCAGATACAGGAGCTCTTTGAAACACCATATTTTGCACAGATTGAAGACTATGATTATATTGACCTCGCACGACCCCGCGACGATAATCCGATGCTTGATAAAATGTGTGAGCTTGCCCGGGAATTGAAGGTTGTTCTGCCGGTCAGCTTTTATGAAGATGCCGGTATTGTAAGGTTCAATACAGTTGCCGTGATAGATGCAGATGGAGAAATCCTTGGATTTTACAGAAAAACACATATTCCGGATGATATGGGTTATTATGAGAAGTTTTATTTCAGTCCGGGGGATACAGGCTTTAAAGTATGGGACACGCATTATGCAAAAATCGGCGTAGGTATATGCTGGGATCAGTGGTTTCCGGAAGCTGCACGGATAATGTGCCTTCAGGGGGCTGAACTTCTGTTTTACCCGACAGCTATAGGCTCTTTTGCAGTGCCTGAAGCAGAACTTGATAATGCGGATGTGGACTATCATCATTGGCAGAATGTGATGCTGGGACATGCGGCGGCTAACATGGCTCCTGTAATTGCGTCAAACAGAATAGGTGATGAGGCGGAACCAAAAGCCGGTACAGCTATAAGGTTCTGGGGGGCATCATTTATAAGCGATAACAAGGGAAATAAAATAATAGAACTGGACAGCAGCACCGAAGGCGTCGCAGTCGCAGAGTTTGATATGGACGAACTTGCCGCATACAGAAAAGAAGTTGTTGTATTCAGGGACAGAAGACCCGAAATGTACAAGATGCTTCTGACTATGGGCGGAAAGCTCATAGACTAGCTGGCCGCAATTAAGCAATACAGCAGTTATTAAAATTTAAAAGGCATTTTTCGATTAAGCGGAAAACCGCCGCCCTCACAATACCTGTTGTGCCGTTTTATATATGGTGCTTTCAATAGCGGATGCGCACAGACTGATAGGCAATGGCTGAATTTAAGAAGCTGTTTCTTATCAGTCTTTTTTACTACCCAAAAGTGCAGATATCAGAGAGCAATTAACTCTGACATCTGCACTTGTTTTGTTGTGCTTCCGGATAACTTTTTCGGATTACGGCTGTAATAACAACACAAAATCTGCTTATCTGATACAATCAACAAAACATATTTTTTACAGTTGTGCCATTGAGGCCTGATAAAGGAGGAGTGTGAAATAATGGCAGGTTTTTTTAAACAGTTCGGCAGACGTGATCGCTGTCTGCCGCAGGATTTGAAGCAATACGATGACGAATATTTACACTATTGTGTGGAAAGAGAGCAGGTGGAGACCGGACTTGAAAGCACACTGCATGAGACAGATGATCCGGAGGAAATCATGACAACAACGCTTAAAACCGTATGCGCCTTTTACGGCGGAGACTGGGCCGGTATTATAGACATTGATACAGACACATATATATGGAGACCTCTTCACTGGATATGCGCGGAGGGTACAGAGGACAGAACTCAGGAATGGTTAAATGACATGGAGGATGCGGAGTCCGTACCGCGCTGGATTGATTCCATAAAAAATGCAGAGCCTGTCGTATTAACGGACATAAGCAGCCTCAGGGAATCAAATCCTGCTGAATATGAATTGTACCGGCGGGTGCAGGCTGACGCAGTCATTGCATCCCCGTTTTCTCCGAACCCGACCGGATTTCTCGTAGTACGGAACCCGACAAGATATCTCAGATACCCCGGGGCTATGTTCATTTTCGCATATGTTCTTCATCGCGCCATGGCGCAGCAGTATTCCATGGAGCGTGAAAAAATCATTGAAGAAATGAATCCTATGGAACCGTCTTACGATGTATATATAAATTTCTTCGGTGACTTGCAGATACACACTCACGGCGGCACGCTGACAGAGCAGATAATCAACAAGCCCAAAACAGTACAGGTTATTGCATATATTCTGCTGAAACCGGAGCGGGCACATTCGCCCAGGGAGATACATGAGAAGCTGTATCCGGACGAAACCTTCAGCGGGAATACTAACTCAATCCGCAGCATTATTTACAGGTTTTCAGGAATGTTTACGCAGAGAACCGGACAGACCAGCCGGCTGATTATACGTGAGGGAAGCGGTTACCGCAGAAATCCGGATCTGCGTATAATGACGGATATCGATGAATTCGACAGCTGCCTGAAATCTGCGAAAGCTGCTGCAGACAGTGATGAGAAAACAGAGCTGCTCCGAAGAGCTGTAGATTTATACAAAGGCCCCGTGTTAACAGGCGATGGGAATCTGATGTGGTTAAATGAGATTACGGTGCACTATGAGGTTCGTTATGTAAAAGCAGCCGAGGCGCTTATGCATGAGCTGGCAGAGCGGAGCGATTACGGAAGCGTCATGAAGTATGCATCAGAATCACTGGCAATGTATCCCGGAAACGGTATGCTTGCCTACTGGTCCGTTCTTGCGGCATATTATTTATCCGGTGCGGATGCGGCAAAAAAAGAATATATGCGTACCAAGGAGAATATGACTGAGGAGGAAACCGAGGCTGTGAAGTCACATCTCAGGGAAAACCGGCGGCTTCAATTCGAGAAATTAAACGGTCTGTGATATTGCTCCGAAACACAGCTGTGCCGCAGCGATAACACAGCCATAACACGTGATTTTTCATATGCCGCAGTCATAACACAGTCAGGACACAGCCGCAGCACAGAATCGGGCATATGACACAGCGATAACACAGCCGTGCCACAGTCATAAAGCCCCTGCAGATTAACCTTTCGGCATAAAAGCTGAAAGGTATCTGCGGGGGTTTTATTGTGCCGGGAAAAAACAACACCGGAGGTGCTTTCTTTTATGCAGAAGGCATCTCTTTTTTTTTATTACTTCAAGCCCCGGCTCTTTTGCCGGGATCCTCCTCCTGAAATCTGAGAAAACGTTGAATTACAGATTTCAGATTAACGGAGGAAAAAATGAGAACACCGAAAGATTTCGACTATGACATCTGGAAGGATGCCGCTGGTCACTATTATATACGGATCAGACGTACTGGCGAGACCGCAAGAGTTTCAAATGACGTGGTGCGTGAGCTGTGGCGGGAGCTGCATCGTATGAGAAAGCACCAGAGGGAAGCCACTGTCACGGATAAAAACGGCTCGAGGCATGCCCGGATTCTGCCGCTTTACGATAAACGGACGGATGATTCCGAGTCCGGTTATATTCCGGATGAATCGCGGCTTATGAGCAGCGAGCACCCGTATGAGAATATAGAAACAGAAATGATGGAGCAGGATTTCCTCAAAACTCTGACAGAAAAGCAGAGGCTGATTTACCGGCTCTATTTTAAAAGCGGGCTGACTGTTCCGGAATGCGCCGGGCAAATCGGAACCAGCAAGTCAAATATTGATAAACATCTCTGCAGAATACGAAAAAAAGCAAAAGTTTTTTTCGCAGACAGGTAGGCGATTTACCTGAAAATATGCCTTTATATATATAGAGGGGTAATTCAGAGTATAAACACTCTGCCGCAGACGCGGCG
>CAVECM010000157.1:0-3552 GCA_963614095.1 Bacteroidaceae bacterium | reverse complement strand
CTCGGCGACTATATCAACAATGCCGGAAATAAGGACGAGGAGCTTCTTGCAAATATAAAGTTCCGCATTATCGCGGCAGAGGATATCTTTTCGGGGGATACTGTCACTAAGCTCTACTCAAAGGGCGATGTCGTGCAGGATAATCTCATCACAAATACCAAGGGCAGGGTTTCCTCAGATAAGCTGCCGTTAGGAAAATACAGAGTCGAGGAAGTCGGAGCCTTTGACAGAAACACAGGGCAGAAGCTTTCCGGCTACAAATACAAAATCATCGATGGCGAAAACTATAAAGACGTCACAATCTCCGCAGCGGAGCAGACGGTGAAAATCGTCTATGCAGACATCGAGCAGAGAAACGACGGCATACCTGAAATCGGCACAACCGCAAAAGACTCTGCCACAGGAGGAAGCGAGGGAGAATATTCAAAGACAGCGACAATCATAGACACCGTGAAATACACAAAGCTCGAACCCGGAAAAGAATATACAGTCAAGGGCACCCTTATGGATGCCTATACCGGCAAAGCGCTTAAGATAAACGGTAAAGAAATAACCTCTGAAAAAACCTTTACGGCAAAGACATATGACGGATCAGTCGATATGGAGTTCACATTCGACAGCAGAAAGCTTTCAGGAAAGACTGTCGTGGTGTTTGAAAATCTCTACAGGAATAAGACAAAAGTCGCATCACATGCCGATATAACCGACAAGGGACAGACGATAACCTATCCGGAGGTGAAAACCGAAGCACATTCAGATGCAACGGAATCTCATATGGGAGAGCGGCAGCCGGAATCAGTCATAACAGATACCGTATCGTATTCCAATCTCATACCCGGAAAGACATATACCCTCAAGGGAATCCTGATGGATAAGGAAACGGGCAATGCCCTTGAACAGAACGGAAAGCAGATAACATCAGAAATCAGCTTCACACCTTCTGCAGCATCGGGAACTGTCGAAATGAAATACACAGTCGACTCCACCCTGCTTTCAGGAAAAACCGTTGTCGTCTTTGAGAACCTTTACAGAGAAGGAATCCTCGTAGGAAGCCATGCGGATATCACAGATGAAGACCAGAGCATATACTATCCTGAAATCTCAACGACAGCGGCAGATGATGCCACAAAGGATAACCAGGGGCATATTGCAGATAAAGTCACGATAACAGACACCGTTAAATACGTTAACCTCGAGCCCGGAAGAGAATACAGACTCAGAGGAATCCTCATGGATAAGGAAAAGAATCAGCCGTTCATATCAGGAGATCAGATTATCACATCCGAAACAGTATTCACTCCCGATAAAAGCAGCGGAAGCGTTGAGATGAAATTTGAAGTAAGCTCAGCAGAGCTTGGGGGGAGGACAACTGTGGTATTTGAGTATCTCTACACCGGAAATCTTGAGCTTGCAATTCATGCGGACATAAACGATGACGGTCAGTCCGTGCACTGGCCTGAAATAAAGACAACCGCTCTTGACGGAAGAACGGGAACGCATACAGGAAGCATTTCAAAACTTGACAGCATTACAGACACCGTATCCTATTCAAACCTTGTCCCCGGCAGAACATATACTGTAAAGGGCACGCTAATGGATAAGGAAACCGGCAGGGCGCTTAAGGTAAACGGTAAGGAAATCACAGCTGAAAAGACATTCACTGCAGATAAGGCTGGCGGCAAGGTGCAGCTTACATTCCGCCTTGATTCCGGAAGTCTTGAGAAGAAGACTGTCGTGGTATTTGAAGATCTTTATCATAACGATGTGAAAATCACAATGCACTCCGATTTAACGGATAAGGATCAGAGCATCACATATCCTGAGCTGCCTGATACTGCAAAGACCGGCGATGATGCAAACCCGCTTCTTTATATAGGCTCCGCACTTGGAGCAGCCGCGGCAGCTGCTGCAGCGCTGCTGATCAGAAGACGCAGAAGAAACGCAGCAGAAACTGATGATGCAGAAAGCGACACGCCGGAGGAATAAGCAGCTGCACACGACATCTGCATGATGCACAGAGCAGATAATTTAAAACAGTCACGGAAAAAAGATGATACGGCCTGAGAGCTTTTGCTTTCGGGCTTTTTTCTATGGAGGGAAGAAATGTTCACATTCAGAGGAAACATTGCCGGAAAATTCGGCATCAATGCCGCCGTGGTCGCTGAATATCTTTACTCGGGGGCAGACGGCCTTGAGGAAAGAGAACTTGCAGGAAGGACATGGTACAGATGCTCATCAGGGAGAATCACAGCAGACAATCCGTTTCTTACGGCCGATATGGTAAAGCGTGCTGTCGGAATCCTCAGAGATGAAGGCATCATCCGCTCGAAGAGACTTTCAAAATGCGGTTTTGATCACACCAACTGGTACTGTTTTACGGAATACGGAGAAACGCTCATGGAAGGAGGTGAATAGGATGACACAGAGAAAGAAGCTTTTCAGAAAGTGCCCGGAAAACTGCAGGTACAGAAGCACGCTTGTCCGCTACTGCGGATACTGCCTTAACAGCATATTAAACGAAAGCGAGGAAAACGAAAATGCCGATGGAGAAAACAAAGATAAACACACTGAATAAACTGATTGACAGCGGAATCAATACAGAAAAGAAGATTTCCGCACTGGGCATCCAGGAGATAATCGCAGTACCGAGGATAACGGTGCCTGAGATTCATATCATAACGGAGCTTCAGGATGCCGTAAAAGCAAGAGCGGTAATCGCATATCTTGCAGATGCGGATGACGAAGCCGCAGAAAAAGATGCAAAGAGAAAACCGGAGAAATCTGCCGCTGATGAAGGAAAAGATAATGCCGGAAAAGACAATATACCGGATCCGGCAGCAGCAAATGCTGATTCATCAAATCCCGGTACAGCTGAAGCTGCACATCCGCACAGCGCGGATAACGGATCATCAGCTTATACAAATGAAAGCGAGGTAAGAAAACATGACAGATTCCGTTTCTAAAGAGATGACATTAAAGGAACTTCGGGAATTTGTGGAATCCATGCCCGAGGGAACAATCGTATCAATTGAGATAAAGGTGGTGCTTGAAAATGAGTGATTACAAAGAATACGGCGATGAGCATAATATTGAAGTGGTAAACGTCAGACTTGTCCGTGAGCCTTCCCTTTACAGCGAGAAACCGATCAGGACCTCGCAGGATGTACTGGATGCTATTGCGGATGAGCTCAAACAGTATGACCGCGAGGTCTTCGGAATCATCAACCTCAAGACCAACGGCCAGATTATCAATTTCAATATCTGCAGCGTAGGCACGCTTGACTCGTCGCTTGTCCATCCGAGGGACATAATGAAGTCAACGATTCTAAGCAATGCGGCGGGATTTATCGCAATACACAATCATCCGAGCGGAAACACTACGCCCTCGGAAGCAGATAAGATAACCACGGAAAGGCTTGTGAACTGCGGTGAGGTTCTCGGAATCAAAATGCTGGATCATATCATAGTCGCAGGCGAAACCGGAAAAATTCTGAGCATGGCACAGGAAGGCATGATGCCGTCTCCTGCTGTTCGTGATCTGACGAGGTAGCC
>CAVECM010000156.1:0-3573 GCA_963614095.1 Bacteroidaceae bacterium | reverse complement strand
CCCGATGTGTTGACAACGAACTGCGCATCTATGATCTCACTGCCGGTATACAGCCTGTACATGTCACCGATCTTTCGTATGTCTTCGACCTTCATGCCGAATGCAAAACGTGCTCCGTTGAGTGCCGCACTGTAGCCTGCATGCAGCACCAGTCTGAACGGAGATATTATTCCTGTAGTCGGAGCATACATCGCCCCTATGATATCCGGCGACAGCATGGGTTCCATTTCCCTGGCCTCATCGCCCGATATCATCCTCATGCCCGGCACACCATTCTTTATGCCCTTTTTCATCTTGTCTTTTATCGACTGCAGACCTTCCTCATGAAAAGCAACAAACAGCGAGCCTGTATATTTTACAGGAACATCGAGATCTCTGCACAGCGCCTCGTGCATCCTGTTTCCCTTAGCACAGGCGATACCTTTCAGGCTGCCGCCGCGCGGATGAAAACCGGCATACAGCACGCCCGAATTCGCTTTTGTCGCTCCTTCTCCCAGATCTGACTCCTTGTCTATCACAAGGACGTCCAGCTTGTATTTCATAAGCTCCCGGGCAGTCAGACACCCCAGTATCCCTGCCCCTATCACAACTACATCACATTTCATCAGTTTTCTCTTTCCCTTCTGATATTTATAAAGCCTTTTATGCCAAGTACAACCGCCACTGCTGCGATCAGCACTGCTGCGATTATCAGCACGAACGGATCAGTCTGACGCTTGACGTCATTGCTGAAAGTCGCTGTATTTGCATTCCGCTTAAGTATCTTATCAAGCGGATCCTTAAATTCTTCTTTTTTCTTTTTTTCTTTTTCGAGCATGCTGTTTTTGTCATCCTGCTGCGCATCCTGCTTCTGAGCGATCATCGTACGCAGCTGCTCGCTTCTGGCCGCAGCTTTTTCCTCATCCGTCGCAGCCTTTCCGCTCATAACGAAATCTGCTATCTTCCCGGTGCTGAAAAACTGCACGCCACCGGATTTCACACTGTCCATCTCTTCAAGCCCGCCGCCATCGCCAACTGCATATACCTCGCTGCTTTCCTCACTGATATTGTCAGTTACCGGCATCTGCACTTCGACATCTTCCGAAGGCTGTATCTTCCTGTCGCCCTCATAGAACTGCATCCTGAAGAACACCATTTCGCTCTCGCTTTCAGACAGCTGTTTCGCAGCATCTTTATAGCAGTCTGTTTCCGAGTCCATTATCCTGACGAAAAACGTCGCATCGTCCGGGAGAGAATCCTCCGGAGCCACTACATATATACCCGTCACTTTATCATAGAATATTTTCTGAGGTTTCATGACCTTTGACGCCTCTACATCCGTCATCGCATCCTGCAGAGCTTTTGCCTCAGCATTTATATCACTCTGAGGATAATACTCATCCAGTGTCTCAGCTCTCGTTATCTCGGCTCTGAGCGCTGCGACCTCTATCTGACCATACTGCCCGACATCGATTCCTACATTCACGCTCGCCTTGTCATAGAGCTTCTTCGCTGCTTTTATCTTGTCTTTAAGTGCTTTCATATCAGATGGTTCCGGCTTCTCGCTCTGCGCCCGCTGCATCATCTGATCCAGCTGCGAGATCATAGAATCTATCTGCGGATCCGCTTTTGTCTGCAGCATATATCTCACATTATCCTTTGCGTCTTTGTTCAAATCCCTCAGCAGAGCCTTTAGCTGATCGATATTCTCACGTTTATATTTTCCTGCCTTGAGTTCCTTGTCCGTGACAGAATCGATGAACTGCTGCGCTTTGCCGGCAGCCTCATCCCATCTGCTCAGATCAGCGTACGTCTGTACCGAAAATCTCATCGGCACACGATTCACAGTATACCCGCTTCCATCCGGCTCTTCATACCAGCTCGAAATGAACTCGTATTCATCGTATTTCTCACGATCATATTTCGCCTTTTCTGCAGCGGTAAGTCCATGGCTCGTCTGCTGTATGTATCCGGCAGGTTTCCCGTTCTCATTCTCCGCAAGCACTAGAGTTATACCGTTATTTGCCTGCATGCCGCGCAGGAAACCAAATTCATATATACACCCCGGCTCCAGCTCAAAGCCTTCGATCTTGAAGACCCAGCACGTCCCGGCTCCAGACGGGTCGACCTTGTCGCCTCTCGTCGCCGGCGTCTGCACGTAATCGTTGAAGTCGGCTATGCGCTCTCCGTTTTTGTATGCAAAGAGAAACTTCTGTCGGTATCCCACCCAGCTGCTCTTGTCCGTCCACGGGTTCCTGTCTGTCATCGCATAGAACGTGTAATTGCTCCCGTCGCTCTGTTTTGCATCAAGATAGTTTACACCGTTTTTCACACCTGTATATCTGACCTGAGTACCGCTGTTGTCGAACGGGCTGCTCAGCCAGTGCTGCCCGCGGTCAGTATCGACGAGATATCCTCTTGGTGTGAACGGATTCATCCCGGTCCCGCTGGAGCCGAACTTCCACACGTCCGCAGCTGCATCCGTGACCGCAAAAGAGGTCCACAGAACAAGCATTATTAAAATAGTCCATGTAAATCTGGAAAGCCTTCGCATTTTTCCCTCCGCATATGTTATCATATCCCTGACTATATATATCAAAAGGAGTCCATATATGTCTTACAGTAAAAAAACAGTTATATTATCAGTAATCATCTGCATCATGTTCTCATTCACTGCAGCTTTCTGCTATGCCGAAGACGGCGACGGTACGGGCGGCGGCAGCGGCAGGAACCGCGATATACCGCTTTCTCTGCAGTCATCGTCTGTAAAGGATGGCGCCGACAGCGTTGCACTGAACGAGACCGTGCAGCTGGATTTCAACAAAAACATCTGCAATATCACCGTACTTGCGAACAACAAGCAGTGTTTCCACCTGACCGACGCCAGCGGCAATGCCATACCCATAAAGCTGATCTTTCCGGACAATCAGGTCCAGAAAGAGTACAGAAGGCAGGTCTTCATACAGCCGCTGAGCGATCTCACACCTGAGAGTTCTTACAGGATCGCTGTCGACAATACTCTCATGGCCAAAAACGGCACATATATCGACAGCGCCTGCACCATCAGCTTCACCACGGGCACCGAGCGCACGGACAAAGAAAATCCGATCCTCCGAAAGCTCGGCGACTATACAGTGACTTACGAAACGGCATCCGGCGAAAACGAAAATTCCATACCGGTCAACGTTTCCGGCCTTGATGATCCCGAGGATGACACGATATCCACTGCCACTGCGGCAAAGATCGCTGCAGCGGTCATCCTGGCAGTCATCATCTTCTTCACCGCCCTGATCATCAGATTCAGACGTAAAAAATAACGAATTTCATTATGAATTTCTTCACTGCATTCTGCTGTGCATATACATGCCTGCCTATGCCTGTCACATAGGCGGCTGTTTTTTTATGTTCTTCTTCATCAAGACTCATGCCTCCGAATCTAACTCGGTTGACAAGCCTCAGAAATTCAGCATATGTCATTTCCGACACTCCGTCGTAGCACTCCGATATCTCATCCAGCCTGTCATACGGATCATCTGAAGGTCTGTACCCGTCAAACGCCATCAGCCTGTACGAATATCTGTACATCCTGAATAC
>CAVECM010000155.1:0-3663 GCA_963614095.1 Bacteroidaceae bacterium | reverse complement strand
AGACGTATCGGCTTACATCCCGACCAATGTAATATCTATTACAGACGGGCAGATATTCCTTGAATCTGAGCTGTTCTTCACAGGACAGAGACCTGCCGTAAACGCCGGAATATCGGTATCGCGAGTAGGCGGAAATGCGCAGATCAAGGCAATGAAAAAAGTAGCAAGCTCGATTAAGCTCGACCTCGCGCAGTACAGAGAGCTGGCAAACTTCGCACAGTTCGGATCGGACGTTGATGCCGAGACAAAGGAAAGACTCGCGCACGGACGTATGCTTATGGAGATATTAAAGCAGCCGCAGTATCAGCCTGTACCCGTAGAAAGACAGGTAATGATAATCTTTGCTGCAGTCAACAAATATCTTGCAGACATAGAGCTGGCGGATGTAAAAGCATTTGAAAAGGGACTCTTCGAGTTTATGTCGACACAGTATCCTCATGTGGAGCGTGCGATAAAGGACAGCGGAGTCATCAGCGAGGAAACGGAACAGCAGCTTCGTGAAGGCATACAGATATACAGAGACAGCTTTTTAAAGAGCATCGCCATTAAAAAGGGCGCAGCTAAGGAAGGCAGCGAGACGAATTAGGAGGTGCGGAAATGTCAGCAAGCAATATGCGGGACATAAAGAGACGTATAAAGAGCATTTCCAGTACGGAACATATCACGAACGCTATGAAGCTGGTATCTGCCGGCAAGCTGAGAAAAGCGAAGGCGATATTTGAGAAGACGAATGTGAATCTGCATTACGTCACGCAGACGATAGCTGAGCTTTTCCACAGCGGACAGGATATACCGCAGGAATATCTTGCGGGAAACAGAGAAATAAAGACTACATGTTATATAGTTGTCACGAGCGGACGAGGCCTCTGCGGAGGATTCAATTCCGCGGTTATCAAGGAAGCTCAGCAAGAGATAGATTCTGACTGGGAAGAGCCTTATATATATGCGATAGGAACAAAGGGCAAGGATTATTTTGAAAAGCGCGGATACAAAATCTGCGGCGACTATCTGGCTCCGCCTGAAAACATCTCCTTCCTGGAAACAAGAGAGATGAGCAAGCCTATAATCGAAATGTATGACAAGGGCGAGATTGATGAGGTTGTGCTGATTTACACATCATTCATAAGCTCGATGGAGCAGGAAGTGAAAAACGTCACACTGCTGCCGTTTGAGATTGAAGAGGATTCTGAGGATGTAATAAGCCATACCAGACAGATTGAGTACGAACCGTCTGTTGAAGCGGTTTTCAACTATCTTGTGCCTAAATACGTAGAGATGATGATTTATTCGGCCGTGGTTGAATCGGCCACATGCGAGCATGCGGCAAGACGGAATGCCATGGAAAGCGCGACTGACAATGCCAGAGAAATGCTGGACAGCCTTTCTCTCTATTATAACAGAGCGAGACAGTCCGCTATCACAGATGAAATCATAGAAATCGTGGCCGGTTCCGAGGCGCAGAAATAGGAGGCGAAAATGAACAAAGGAAGAATACATCAGATCATAGGCCCCGTAATAGATATAAAATTCAAAGAGGATGAAATGCCTGAACTGCTCAATGCGGTAAATATAAAGTTCAACGATAAAATCATTGTGACAGAGGTCGCACAGCACATCGGTGATGATGTTGCGAGATGCGTAGCACTGTCATCGACTGACGGACTGAGGCGCGGCATGGAGGCTGTGGATACAGGGGCACCGATAAAAGTGCCTGTCGGCAAAGAGGTTCTCGGCAGGATGTTCAATGTTATCGGAGAGACAATAGATGAAAAGGGTCCTGTGGAAACAGAACTCAGAGCGGCGATTCACAGAGATGCGCCGTCATTTGAAGAGCAGGATACATCAGCTCAGATTTTTGAAACAGGCATCAAGGTAATCGACCTGATTGCGCCGTACACAAGAGGCGGTAAGGTAGGTCTTTTCGGCGGTGCGGGAGTAGGAAAAACAGTACTCATTCAGGAGCTGATCAGTAATATCGCAAGAGAGCACGGAGGCATATCCGTATTTGCGGGTGTAGGAGAAAGAACAAGAGAAGGAAACGATCTCTATTACGAGATGATCGAATCCGGAGTAATAAAGAATACAGCGATGGTATTCGGACAGATGAACGAACCGCCGGGTGCCAGAATGAGAGTGGCGCTGACAGGACTCACGATGGCTGAGTATTTCAGAGACCAGGAGAACCAGGACGTGCTGCTGTTCATAGACAATATATTCAGATTCACACAGGCAGGCTCCGAGGTATCGGCGCTGCTGGGACGTGTGCCTTCGGCGGTAGGATATCAGCCGACACTGGCTACGGAGATGGGCGCTCTGCAGGAAAGAATCACGTCGACGAAAAAAGGCTCGATTACATCGGTACAGGCTGTATATGTTCCTGCGGATGACCTTACCGACCCGGCTCCTGCGACAACATTCGCTCATCTGGATGCGACAACAGTACTTTCCAGATCGATTACTGAGCTCGGTATTTACCCGGCGGTAGATCCTCTCGAGTCGACATCGAGAATAATGGATCCGCTGATTCTGGGTGAGGAGCATTATGAGACGGCCAGAGGCGTGCAGGAGGTTCTGCAGAGATATAAAGACCTGCAGGATATTATCGCTATACTGGGTATGGACGAGCTGTCCGACGAGGACAAGCTTATCGTATCAAGAGCGAGAAGAATACAGCGATTCCTTTCACAGCCGTTCAGCGTTGCGGAACAGTTCACAGGCATGGAAGGAAAATATCTGCCGCTCAAGGAGACAATCAGAGGATTTAAAGAGATTCTCGACGGTAAACATGATGATATTCCGGAGCAGATGTTCCTGTTTGCGGGAAGTATCGACGAAGTTGTCGAAAAATATGAGAACAGTAAGAAATAGCAGGAGATTATCATGGGAAACAGCGTAAAATTAGAGATAATGACACCCTCGAAGATGTTCTACAGCGGAGATGTCAACATCGTTATAACGACTACGCTTGAGGGTGATGAAGGTTTCATGGCGGGACACTCGTGGGCATGCAAGCTTCTGGATATCGGAGAACTCTGGATTCAGGAAGCCGGCGCGGGCAAGGATGAATACCGTGTGGCTGCAATCGCAGGCGGATTCATAGATGTCCGTGACAGCATCATCATATATACAGACGCCGTCGAGTGGTCGGAGGATATCGATATGGAGCGTGTTCTCAGTGAAAAGGCAAAGGCGGAGGACTGGCTGACACACCACGAGGACGACGGTGATCCTAACGATGTCAAGAAGGCGAAGATAGCTATTTCGAAGGCTATCATCAGAGCTCATGTGGCAGAGGGCGGATACAGACGCGGTCACTGATATGTAAAGCCGCAGGGTGTGCTGCTGAAGCTGCATAGGGCGGAGCAGTCTTTTGCATATGCAGTTAAGCTGCGGGGCGTGAAACCGGAGCTGCCGGGAAGGAACGGCTTTTTTCACACGCATAAGAAAAGCAGATTGAAACCTATAAACAGACAATACAAAAGAGACCGGATTCCGGTCTCTTTCTGCGATTTTTGACGGAAAATAAACTGCAGGCTGTTTACAAAGCTGCACTTGCCTGCAGCAAATATGATATAATCATAAAAATGCTGAATGCCGGAGCCGGCATGGGATATTCGGGCATCTGTGCGGAGCGCTGTACAGATTGCAGGGAGCCGGTGCAGT
>CAVECM010000154.1:0-3706 GCA_963614095.1 Bacteroidaceae bacterium | reverse complement strand
AAGGGGGAAAATCTCAAAAGCGTCGGTGCGCTCCTTCAAAGCAAAGGATACGAAATCAGGGTGCTGGACCTTATCAATATGGAAAAAAGCCACTGCTACAATCCGTTTGTGTATCTGAAAGACGACAACGACGTACAGCGGCTGGTGACGAATCTTTTTAAATCCACCACGCCGAAGGGTTCGCAGAGTGGGGATCCGTTCTGGGACACCGCAGCGCAGATGCTGCTTCTGGCACTCATCTTTTATCTCAGATATGAGGCACCGGAGGACGAGCAGAACTTTCCGATGGTCATGGAAATGCTTCGGGCGGGTGCCATAACCGATGAAGAGGGCGGAGACTATACACCGCTGGACAGGCTTTTCGGAAAGCTGCAGCGTACGCAGCCCGACCACATAGCGGTAAAGTACTACAGGGATTATCACTCGGGCTCCGCAAAGACGCTGAAATCCATACAGATAACGCTCGCAGCAAGGCTTGAGAAATTCAACCTTGAGAGTCTCCGCTCGCTTACCGTCACGGACGAGCTCGAGCTCGAAAAAATGGGAATTAGGAAAACCGCGCTCTTTGCACTGATACCGGACAACGACACCAGCTTCAATTTTCTGGTGTCGATTTTGTATACCCAGCTCTTCCAGCAGCTGTTTTACGTTGCGGACCACAGGTTCAGCGGGAGACTGCCGGTACACGTTCACTTCTGTATGGATGAATTCGCCAACGTCAGTCTGCCGGAGAGCTTTGAAAAAATCCTTGCGGTGATGAGATCGCGGGAGGTTTCCGTTTCTATAATCATCCAGAACATGGCGCAGCTGAAGTCGCTTTTCGAAAAAGAATGGGAAAACATCACGGGCAACTGTGATACCTTCCTGTATCTCGGCGGAAACGAGCTTTCAACGCACAAGTATGTTTCGGAGATGCTGGGGAAGGCGACCATAGGCACGAACACCTACGGCAGGAGCTCGGGAAGGGGCGGCAGCTACTCGACCAATTATCAGAATGCGGGCAGGGAGCTTCTTGATCCCGCAGAGGTCAGGATGCTTGACAACAGGTACGCGATTCTTTTCCTGAGAGGGGAGCGTCCGGTGATTGACCGGAAGTATGATATCATGCAGCACCCGGACATAGGCCTCAGCGAGGACGGTGGTGCGGAGCCTTATGTTCACGGATATGTAAATGGCGCCTCAGCGGATATTGTCGTGGAGGCTTATTTTGATCCGGAGCAGGAGGATGAAGAGGAAAACGCAGCAGGAAGTGAAGCGGCAAACACTGCGGAAGGCGAAACGGAGAATGCAGCCGAAAACGAAGTGATAAATACAGGAGAAAACGAAGCGGTAAAGGATAGTCCGGCAGACGGCAGTTCCGAAGAAGAAGGTTCTGATGACGGTACTCCTGCGGAAAGCGGCTATGAGCTTCTGTCAGAGGAGGACATCCTGGCAGAGTTTGAAAAGGAAGAACAGGAAAAGAAAAACAGCAGAAAAAGAAGGATAACGGAAAAAATAGCGTGAGCACTGCCGCTCAGAAACATCGGAAACAATGACAGAAAGAAAGGACAGAAATAATGATAGGAAGAACGAAAGCAGGCATCAGTATGAAGAAAAAAATCAGATTGAAAAAAAGAAAATGCGATAAGGATTTACAGGCATCAGGCAGCATGAGGTCCGGCATACCGGAGCGGATTATCATGAGCGGATACGCGGCTGCAGTATTTACAGCGGTACTGTTCACACAGCCGTGTCTTGCGGCTGACGACCCGCTGACCGTGGTGAACAATCTTTCAACATTCATATTCAGCCTGATAAGGGCAATCGGTCTTATCCTCCTGGGATTCGGCATCATGCAGGTGGGGCTCTCGCTTAAGAGTCACGATCCCGCGCAAAGGGCTAACGGCTTCCTTACGCTGGCCGGCGGGATTATAATAACATTTACCAAAGAGATTCTGACACTTATCACAGGGTAACAGATATCAGGCCCCATGCAAATATGAGTTTAATGAAAAAATCAAATCTTCAAATCTGACAATTGACATACTTTCAGATTGCATATATACTATCAATTGATAGTATATATGCAAAACGGAGGTGAGTTTGTCATTAAGACTTCATTTAAATCAAATCCAGCTGAGGTGAAAAAGTTTTTGAACGAGTTGTTCAGAATTATAGACGACAGCAGCTTTAATATAGACAACGATTTTATATTGATACGCAGCAATAAAGGAGACGAATATCACTCAACGCCGTATACAATAGCAGATTTGGAATTTGATTCAGAAGATGTGGTAAATACAATAAGACAACTTACTATCGCAGATTATTCCGAGACTCTGCTTGATAAAGATGATCTTAAGCCGCCGTTACTGTTTGTTTTCGGAAAAGACATAAATCAGAAGCCCATATACATAAAGTTAAAGATTAAAGAAAAGAAAAACAAATACATACTGTGCGTATCATTCCATTATGCTGAATATTCAATGAACCATCCATATGCACAGGTTAAATAATGAGGAGGTAATACTATGAAAGGAGAAAAAGTTGTAGGAATCCAATCGATGGACTGCCCTATATGCGATAAAATTCATGAAGTTGAACTCCGTGAGAGACAAAATAATATTATTATTAAAGGAGAGGAGACGTCTTATATTGAAAAGGTGTTCTTCTGCTGCAATGCGGATGATGGTGAGTGCGAATTTGAAACCGGTAAACTCGCCAATGAAAACCTGCTGAGAGCAAGAAATGCTTATCGCGTAAATCATGGCCTGCTGACATCAAATGAAATTGTTGAGATACGCGAAATGTATGGACTTTCACAAGTCGAATTAGCAAAATTGCTGGGCTGGGGGGAAGCTACAATCTCCCGCTATGAAAGCAAAGCCATCCAGGACGAGGCGTATGACAACACATTAAGACTCATAAGACAAAACCCCCTCGTTACACTGGATTTTCTGAATAAAAACAAAACCAAATTTACTGGTGAGAAGTATTCTCAGATTCGCAAAAATATTATAAACGGCCTGGATTCATACGGCAAAGAGTATCTTTCCAGGCAGGCTTTAGAAGGCGATTATGTACTTTACTCAGAGGCATCTGATGCGAATGGAAATATCGTATTGAATATCGATAAGCTGGAAACGACCATTTCATACATTGCAGGCAAAGTTGAAGATTTGTTTAAGGTCAAGCTTATGAAAATGCTCTGGTATGCAGATGCATTATCATATAAGAAGACTGACAAAGCTATTACCGGCCTTGTTTACTGTCATGAAAAAATGGGAGCATTGCCTATTGGACATTACAAGATTATGGGGCTTGAAAATGTAATAGTAGACGAGCTCTCATCTCCGCAATATGATGTGATATACCACTTTGCGGAAAACAGGAATACTGATAAGGATGCGCTTTCTGAGGCGGAATATGAAACAATTGACAGCGTTATCAGGAAGTTTGGGTCCTATACAGGAAATCGCCTGATGGAATATATGCACGAGGAAAGTGCATATACCCAAACCAAAATGGGCGACATTATTCCATTTTCATTAGCAAAGGAAATACGTGACTTTTAGCAATAAACTGTATAAACAAAGAAGAACCGTTTCCGGTTCAGGTTATGGTGCGGATAAACGTGCATACATGGGCTGCCGAAATTCTGTCGAATACGCTTCGCGGAGAGTTAGAATACTGAATTCTTATCCGAGTGTATCAGAACAGCGGCCGA
>CAVECM010000153.1:0-3741 GCA_963614095.1 Bacteroidaceae bacterium | reverse complement strand
ATCTATTGCTCCCATGCAAATCTTCTCCTCTCAATCACGTTACTGTCTTTGCTGCTATCTTTATTACTATCTTTGTTTCAGCATTTAAACTGTTTACACCGGCTGCTGATTTGTAATCAACACTGAGCTATTGGGTTGTTTGCTGATTGCGCCGATTATATCATTTCGAGGTTCTGTTTTGCTGCGAAATGTAATAATTGACCGTTTAAATGTAATAATTGACATATGCAGCACAAAAAAATGGGGTTCTATATTTAAATTTTCAAATCACCAGGTCTATCAGAATAAAGCACCTGGCGTTGATTTATAATTATTCAGGACCAGTATTTTGTCCGCACCCCGTTTCCCTGCACAGAATCAAGCCGACTGCCTTTCGATGTGCTGTCTTTACATCAGAGAGCAGCTGCTTTGCCGCAGGCATACTCGTACCCTTTGAAAAAGCAGCAGAAATTATTATTTTCCCCAAAACATTTTATCTTTATGCACACTTTCTGCAAGATGTTGTTATGTGGTACATTTTAGCTTATCTTTCAGAACATTTCAACGGAAATATCTTTATCAGGGATTGTTTTCTGGATTTTGCCTATATAGTACATATTAATACGCATATTTGTGAGAGTCCCTGCTCCTTCGGCCGTAAACATGAAGTTATGGCCCGGATGAATTTGAACTCAGTCCAGTCCTCAATGCGAGGTGAATTTGATAGATTAACACCTGCAGATTTCATGCGGTATTCAGATGGCATAAATTACATGCCCACCCTATAGTTCATATACCCTTAACAGGCGTTATATGCGGCCTTTACATCATACGCAACGCTTGAAATCACAGCATCTTCACACATTCGGCAAATGGGTGCCGTCCCTTTTACTATATGCACAAAAATAAGCTCCCATGTGTACTCATCTTATTATAAATATCACATTTAAATATTAAAATATAAGTATCTTTGTTACGGAAATTTTTAATGAATTTGTTTACACAGTTAATATGATGTTCCCGGCTGACGATAACGGCTTTCGGCTGAAAACCGGCAGTGCCTGATGACAGAATAATAATCAGAATCAGACAATCGCTCTGCAAACCGCTGATTTCAGATAACAGACAGCGGGCGTTTTTGCATGAAAACGTTAATCTCGGACGGCGGGCATCTTCACATATAAGGAGTTATTATGGGATCAAAGTTTGAACCTGATTACAAGGCGATAGGAATTAGAATCAGACAGGCACGAAAAAAACAGAACATGACTCAGGAAAAGCTTGCAGAGATGACTGATTTGTCCACATCTCACATGAGCCATATCGAAAGAGGCAATACGAAAGTAAGCCTGCCGTCTCTTATAATGATTGCGAACGCTCTTCACGTCACGGTCGACAGTCTGCTGCATGATAATATTGAAGCCAGCTATGAGGCATTTGACAAGGACTTTCACGATCTTATCAATGACTGCTCCCCTCAGGAAAAGGAAGTGATTCTCCAGGCATCGGTACAGGTTAAAAAGGCACTGAAGCGCTGATCTGCCGTCCTGCGTACTCAACGGTTTTCGTTTATTCTCCTGTTTAATTCAATCGCTTTTGTGTATTTATTTCAGCCCTGCGCATTTAGGCAGGTTCAGGTTGTCTGCTTGAATTGCTGCTTCAATTGATTATTCTTACTTAATCCGTGCAAATTGTTCCCAGAACATTCATAGGAACTCATTTTACCTTTGTATATTTAGCTTATTCGGAAGAATTCAGCCTGTTAAAAATAAGAATTGTTAGTATTTCTGCTTGTTTATGTAAATTTTGCCGTTTTTCATGTTTTGTTCGGTTATTTTAAACTTTATACTGTTGTTTTCGTAAGCAACAAACTAATTCTTGCAAAAACAAACTAAATGTTGTAATATATTTTTACAAAAGCATTTCTCTTGTTTCGATGATTGGAGATATCGCAATGACTAACGAAGAACTGTTTGATTTAATAAACCAGATCTGCAGCAATAAAGCAGAGGGGCAGACCATTGAAGTCAAGGCATCGCAATACGGCTGTCCTAAACGACTGTATGATACTTTATCCGGATTCTCGAATCAGGACAGCGGCGGAATAATCGTGTTCGGCATAAATGAGCAGGAGAATTTCAGCTTGTGCGGTACATATGATGTCCAGGATCTTCAGAAAAAAGTCACGGAACAATGCAATCAGATGGAGCCTCCTGTACGTGCAGTTTTTACATATATTGAATACAACGGTATGAATATATGTTCTGCAGAAATACCCGGTATTGATTTTACTAAGCGGCCATGTTACTACAAGGGTGCCGGGCGGTTGAAAGGTTCATATATACGGGTAGGTGACGCTGATCTGCCGATGACTGATTATGAATTATACAGCTTCGAAGCTTTCAGAAAGCATGCGCATGATGACGAGCGAGTTATCGAAAGAGCTTCCATGCAGAGTTTTGATATGGAAAAGCTGGACGCATACATAAAAAGGCAGCAGAAGGACAAACCCGGATTCAGCCGACTGCCCGAAAATATTCAGGAGGAAATGCTCAACATTTCCCGAGATGGGAAACCCACTCTCGCTGCAATTCTGAATTTCTGCATATATCCTCAGGGTTATCTGCCGCAGATGGCGATTACAGCCGTCAGGGTCCCCGGCTATGAAATCGGTGATGTGAATCAGGACGATGCAAGATTTACTGACAACAAACGTATTGAAGGAACGCTGGCTGACATGCTGGACGGTGCACTCGCATTCAGCATCCGTAATATGAAAGTTTCAACAATCATAGACAGCAGCACCGGCAAACGAACTGACAAAACCGAATATCCTGTCAAAGCAATACGGGAGGCTGTACTCAATGCTCTTATACACAGAGATTACAGTCCTTTTACTGAGGGAACACCTGTTCAGATGATTTTCTTTGCTGACCGGCTTGAGATACACAGTCCCGGGAATCTGTACGGAAGAATGACTGTCGAGCAGCTTGGATATTCCAAACCAGATCTGCGCAACCCCGCACTCGCTCTGATTGCCGAGAGCCAGACTGAAGCTGAAAACAGGTACTCGGGAATCCCGACAATAAGACTTGCAATGAAAGAACACGGACTGCCGGAGCCGGAATTCGAAAACAGAAGAAATGAATTTGTTGTCATTTTACGGAATTCCGCAATAGAAGCTGCCGGAAATGAATCTGACAGCGATAATCCAGGCAGCTCAAACAGCGGCGGCAGCGATGCTTTTGATGGATTTAACTCTCCCGGCACAGAAAATTTCAATTCAGGAGAAACTGATTTTACTGATACAGGAGCAAACACTCTGATTGAATTCTGCAGAATGCCTCGAACCCGCAGAGAGATTGCAGATTATCTTGAGCTGAAAACTATTTACCACGTTACAAAAGCTTATATCGAACCGCTGCTCGAATCCGGTGATTTAATCATGACTAATCCCAGTCATCCAAAGAGTAAGAATCAGAAATTCGTCTCCGGACACCGGAAATAGCTCTTATGGCTTCATACAACTGTTTTCCATGCAGCTGTTTTTCATACATCTGTTTCCCATGCAGCTGTTTCAGTTCCCGGAGCATATAATAAAAGCATTGTTTTATGCCGGCTTATGCCTGCATAATCTCAAAAGAGGTCGGACTTCAATACTGACAAGGCTTAAAAAAAATCAGCATTTCAATATCAGCAAAATATCAGCAATATTTTAAGGGCTGCAGCATTAATGAATTATTCATACGCTAATGCTGCAGC
>CAVECM010000152.1:0-3752 GCA_963614095.1 Bacteroidaceae bacterium | reverse complement strand
GCTATGAGTATATTGAAGAAGAAAAAAAGAACGGCACTCCGATTCAGATTACAAAACTGATGCCGATTCAGATGCCGCATATTGATATTGAGGACCTGAAACAAGGACGTAAGGAATTTACCAAGGAAGAGTGGCTTGATGTCATTCTGCGCTCCATAGGCATGGAGCCGGATGAATTGTCATATCGTGAGAAGTGGCTGCTGCTGACCCGTATGATTCCGCTTGTGGAGAATAACTTTAATCTCTGCGAGCTGGGTCCCAGGAGTACCGGTAAGTCGCACCTTTACAAGGAGATTTCGCCGAACAGTATCCTTGTGTCCGGAGGCCAGACGACAGTAGCAAACCTGTTTTACAACATGGGACGCAAGACAGTCGGACTTGTCGGATTGTGGGACTGCGTTGCTTTTGATGAAGTTGCGGGTATCAAATTCAAAGACAAAGACGGCATCCAGATTATGAAGGACTATATGGCATCAGGATCCTTTGCACGCGGCAAAGAAGAAAAGGCTGCATCGGCCTCGATGGTATTTGTCGGCAACATTAATCAGAGCGTAGATGTGCTGCTGAAAACATCAAGCCTGTTTGATCCGTTTCCTCCTGAAATGGGTACGGATACTGCGTTTCTCGACCGTATGCACTGCTACATTCCCGGATGGGAGATTCCGAAGTTCAGGCCGGAGCATTTTACGAATGATTATGGGTTTATCAGTGATTACCTGGCTGAGTTTGTGCGTGAGCTGCGAAAGGAACAGTACGGGGATGCAATTGACAAGTATTTTCGCCTCGGACGTAATCTCAATCAGCGCGACACCATTGCGGTCCGTAAGTTGGTTGGCGGATATATCAAACTGCTTTATCCAGACGGAGAGTTCGGCAAGGATGAGCTTGAAGAAATCCTGAAGATTTCGCTGGAAATGCGGCGCCGTGTAAAAGAGCAGCTTAAGAAGCTCGGAGGCATGGAGTTTTACGATGTTAATTTTTCATATATTGACCTTGAGGATATGTCGGAGCATTATGTACCGGTGCCTGAGCAGGGCGGCGGCAAACTGATTCCGGAGGGAATGTGCAATCCAGGACAGGTTTATACTGTGTCACGAGGAAAGTCCGGTATGATTGGACTTTACCGGCTTGAGAGCCAGATCCTGCCAGGCGGCGGTAAGTTTGAGCGCACAGGCCTCGGCTCTGACAAGAATGCGAAGGAAGCAACAAATACAGCTTTCAATTTTCTGAAAGCAAACAGCAATCGTATTTCAGGATCAATCAGTACGACGACGAAGGATTATATTATAAATTATCAGGATATGCAGGGCATCGGGATTACGGAAAAACTCGCCCTGCCTACACTCATCGCACTTTGCTCTATTGCGCTCGGAAAGTCGGTGCAGAGCTCTACTGTAGTGCTGGGTGAAATCACAATCAGCGGTACGATGATGAAGGTGGATGAACTCGCAAATACACTGCAGGTATGCCTGGACAGCGGTGCAAAGAAAGTGCTGATACCGAGTATATCCTTTGCAGACATCGCGACCGTGCCGCCGGAACTTATGAGTGCATTCCAGCTGATCCCGTACCAGAGTGCAGAGGATGCAGTGTTTAAGGCACTGGGAGTGGAATAAATATGTTTTAAAACAGTTTCGCATGGTAAAGGTGAGTTTTCCTCTTTATCGACTCGAAAAAAATTGTGCTGCGGGATGATGATGCAATGAATACCTGCAACACGCAGTATCATATAAGTTTAAGGAGAAAAAATGAAACGAATTCTTATAATATTAATGATTTTAGCTATGACTCTGCTTACATCCTGTACTCTTTCTGAAGAGGAAAACAGCAGTGTTGACGATGATATTTCGCTTTTAAATAGTCAAATCTCTGAACTTGAGTTAATGAATGAAGAGCTCACAGATCAGATAGATGAATTGGAAGACCAGGTGAGCAGCTTAGAAGAGCGTATTTCTTCTCTGGAAGATGAATTTGAAACAACTATGGGCAATCCATACTATGAATGAAGTTCAGTGTGAAAAATATAGTAACAGCAGCCTGCGAATAAGTAAATTATAAAGGAGACGTGTTTGTAATGAATCCCTATAAAGTGTTAGGACTAAAAAGTACAGCTACAGACGAACAAATAAAAAGTGCTTTTAGAGAAAAGGCAAAATCAACACGCCCAGATAAAAACCCCGGGAAGACGACTGCAGCAAAGGAATTCAATGATGTTGTTCAGGCATATAATATCTTAACAGATCCGGTAAGAAGAGCGGAGTATGACAGAATATTAAAGAATCAAAAGCAAAATGGGAAAATGAAAGAAACATATACGACATCCACCCGACCCAATAATTCGTTCTCACCTGAAGAGGTTTATGAACTTATTCGTATAATGAGAGCAGAGTATAATGGTCTTATAAATTAAGACAGTTCTTCCCCTTGATTTTAATGAATCTGATATAATAAAAACCAGGAAAGAGAGGATTCACAGATGTCGAGGAAAAGAAGAACATTCAGTCCAAAATTCAAAGCAGATCTCGTGATAGAACTGCTGAAGGGAGAAAAAGAACTTACAGCTATCGCAACTGAAAACAATATACAGCCGAATCTGCTGCGCAAATGGAAAAATGAGTTTCTTGAGAATGCTTCTGCCGTTTTCGATGATAAGCGTGACGAAAATCTGAAGGAGAAGCTTTCACAGGAACGCAGGGAAAAAGCAGCATATGCCAGGAAGGTAGGTCAGTTGACTATGCAGGTCGACTGGCTGAAAAAAAAATCTGAGGAAGTTTGCGGACCTGACTACGAGAGTAAATTTAGTCCGAAGCCTTTTGACGAGTAAGGAGCTTCCGGTGAGCACAGGAGCAGAACTCGTCGGCATAAACCGAACAAGTATATATTATGCCGGAACACCGGTTTCCGATGAGGAGCTTGAATGCAAGCGCGTCATTGATCGCCTTCATACGGACCATCCTACATGGGGATCCCGTCAGATGTCAGCGCAGCTGAAACTTCGGGGGCATAATACCGGAAGGCAAAAGACCAGAAGATACATGCGGGAAATGGATATACATCCAATATACCCTAAAAGGAATCTTTCAAAGAGGATGCAGGAATCGAAGGTGTTTCCGTACCTGCTGAGAAATACCGTAATAGACAGACCGAATCAGGCATGGTCAATAGACATCACATACATCCCGATGAAGCGCGGTTTCATATATCTTACAGCAATCATCGACTGGTACAGCAGATGTATAGTCGGCTGGTCTGTAGATGATACTCTGGATACCAGGATGGTTATAGAAGCGCTTGATATGGCTTTTAAAGTGGCAAAACCCCAAATATTGAATTCAGATCAGGGCTGTCAGTTCACCAGTGACAGATATATACAGTATCTGAAAGAGAACAATGTTCGCCAGAGCATGGACGGCAAGGGACGCTGGGCCGACAATATCATGATTGAGCGCTGGTTCAGAACATTCAAATATGATGAGGTGTATATCAACGAGTACGAGAATATCCGCCAGGCAAGGACATCAATCAAAGAATATATTCGGATATACAATTTCGAGAGGTGTCATTCAGCAATTGGAAACAAACGCCCTGCAGAAGCATATTATCCGGTACAGTTGATAGATTATGCCGCATAATAAATGTCAATATATGGTTCATTAAAATTGTTTTGAACTTTTGTCTTGACAATTAGACCACTATAATCTGCCGTTTTTCGTAAATTTGTTTAACATTTTCCATCAGTAGCATTTCTTTCT
>CAVECM010000151.1:0-3785 GCA_963614095.1 Bacteroidaceae bacterium | reverse complement strand
AAAAATCTGTTCAAAAAAACAAAAAACTTTAAAAAAACTATTGCATTTTCCAAAAGTGAGTGTATAATACAGCTCATGAAGGCAAAGGCGTCTCAGAGTAAACACTCTCTGACGCCTTTTATTATTTTGGAAATACACATTACATTAATGATTCCGGACTTTTGACCGCTTAAACTCACCATACTTGAATCCGATATACCTCAAGTCAGCGGCATCCGGAAAACGTATTTCCGGAATATCAGCAAAGCCCGCCATTTAACTCCAGCCGGCGGTAAATGCTCTGACAGGCACGATATGCTTTGCTGCATGCAGTGCTCACCATACAAACCTCTTTAAAAAATTCCGCACTGCTTGTATCCCCGCTCGGGGAGCCCGATAATATG
The DNA here is from genome assembly GCA_963614095.1 of Bacteroidaceae bacterium. Taxonomy (GTDB): domain Bacteria; phylum Bacillota; class Clostridia; order Peptostreptococcales; family Anaerovoracaceae; genus Lentihominibacter. The sequence continues at coordinate 3,402 of CAVECM010000151.1, read as the reverse complement.
ACATTTTTTTAGTAAATGAGGCAATGGCGTCCTTTATACATCCGGGACCTGTTGTCTCATTTGCTGTTTAACGGAAAAAAGATGGGTAATTCCCTGCCGGCTGTAAGGGATATTAACCATATGAAAAAATCAGATCAAAGTGCTGCAAAAGTGCTTGACCACAACAACGGAAAGGAAAAAAGAAAAATGAACAAAGTACCTGATTATTTCGGAAGCAATGTATTTGATGACAGAGTCATGAAAGCAAGACTTTCTGCAGATGTTTACGCGTCTCTGAAAAAAACCATAGATGAAAATGCAAGTCTTAATAACGACGTCGCCAATGCGGTAGCGGATGCCATGAAGGACTGGGCTGTCGAGCGCGGCGCCACGCACTTCACACACTGGTTCCAGCCGCTTACGGGAATCACAGCCGAAAAGCATGACAGCTTTATCGCACCCGCTCCGGATGGCCGGGTAATAATGGAGTTTTCCGGCAAGGAACTGATTAAAGGTGAACCTGATGCATCATCATTCCCTTCCGGAGGACTGCGGACAACATTCGAGGCAAGAGGATATACCGCCTGGGACCCGACATCGTACGCTTTTATAAAAGGAAACACATTATGCATCCCTACGGCATTCTGCTCATACGGAGGTGAGGCACTTGACCAGAAGACACCGCTGCTGCGTTCTATGGAGGCCCTGAACAAACAGGCACTCCGCATTCTCAGACTGTTCGGAAACACGGAAGTAAAATGCGTGCGGACGTCAGTCGGTCCTGAACAGGAATATTTTCTCATTGACAGAGAAATGTACGAACAGCGAAAGGACCTGATGTTTACAGGCAGAACTCTTTTCGGTGCAAAACCGCCGAAGGGTCAGGAAATGAACGATCATTATTTCGGAGTAATCAAGCCGAGAGTAGCGGCATTCATGGCCGATCTGGATAAAGAGCTCTGGAAACTCGGAATTCTGGCAAAGACCGAGCATAACGAGGTGGCACCTTCTCAGCACGAGCTGGCGCCGATTTACAGAACGACAAACATCGCCACCGACCACAACCAGCTGACAATGGAAATCATGCAGAAGGTCGCTGCTGAACACAATCTGGTGTGTCTGCTTCACGAAAAGCCATTCGCAGGAGTAAACGGCAGCGGCAAACACAACAACTGGTCGATGACTACCGATACCGGTGTAAACCTTCTGACCACAGGTGAGACGCCTTATGAAAATGCTCAGTTTCTGCTTTTCCTGTGTGCCGTTATCAAGGCGGTTGATGATTATCAGGATCTGCTGAGACTATCCGTTGCCACTGCCGGAAACGACCACAGACTCGGTGCAAACGAAGCGCCGCCTGCAGTTATTTCCATATTCCTCGGAGACGAACTCACCGCCGTGCTTGACGCTATCGAAAAAGATGAGCCTTACAATGCATCAGAAAAAACAGTGATGAAGCTTGGCGTTCACGTACTGCCGAAATTCACAAAAGACATCGCCGACCGCAACAGAACATCGCCGTTTGCATTCACAGGAGATAAATTCGAATTCAGAATGCTGGGTTCGTCAAAGAGTATTTCCTGCGCAAACATCGTATTCAACACAGCAGTTGCCGAATCACTCAGAATATATGCCGACAGACTTGAGGGCGCAGATAATTTTGAAACAATGCTCAACACGATGATAAAGAAAACAATCCGCGATCACAAGCGCATCATCTTCAACGGCAACGGTTATGATGATGCCTGGATTAAAGAAGCGACCGAGGAAAGAGGGCTTCTGAACATGAGAACGACGCCGGACGCTATGCCCGCGCTGCTTCACACAAAGAATATAGAAATGTTCAGAACGCACAGAGTATTCTCGGAGTCTGAGCTTCAGGCCAGATATGACATTTTCCTCGACAATTACTGCAAGACAATAAATATTGAAGCACTTACCATGACGGATATGTCACGAAAAGAGATTCTGCCTGCTGTTGAAAAATATGCAAAGACGATTGCAGATACGTGTCTGTCAAAGATTTCCGCTGTTCCGGGGCTTTCATGCCGATACGAAAAGAAACTGATTGCAAGACTTTCGGAGCTTGCAGACGAAATAGATGATGCGGCATCCGCGCTGGAATCCGCCATTGTGAAATTCAGAGCTATTGACGATATCACCGAAGCGGCGTTTATGATACGTGATGTGATACTTCAGAAAATGGCTGAGCTGCGTATAGTATGCGATGAGGCAGAAACACTGACGGCTGAAGAATTCTGGCCGTTCCCTGCATATGATAAATTACTGTTCGGAGTGAAATAAAGCATCCGGCTTTGCTGATTGTATTAACAGCGCGGGCTTTGCAATAACCCCGCCACGCTGACTGCCGCCGGCAGCCGGCAGCACCGCCGGAAAATATAAGGAGGAATAACATATGTGCTCGATTATGGGTTACTGCGGTCCCTGCACCGCAATACACGACTTTGAAAAAGGATTTGACGAAACTGTATCAAGAGGTCCCGATGACACTCGCATCATCGATACGGGAAACGGACTGCTGGCATTCCACAGACTGGCAATCATGGGACTGACACCGGAGGGCATGCAGCCCTTTGAGCTGAACGGCAGTTATGTCGTATGCAACGGCGAGATATACGGATTCGAAAAACTTAGGGCCGAGCTTTCCGCCGAATATGATTTCAGAAGCGACTCCGACTGCGAGATACTGCTGCCTTTATACCGGAAATACGGCACTGACATGTTTGCTATGCTCGATGCAGAATTTGCAATGATTCTGTATGACGGCGAAACGAGAGAATACATTGCGGCCAGAGATCCCATCGGTATTCGTCCGCTCTATTACGGCTATGACGAGTGCGGAACTGTCGTTTTCGCCAGCGAGGCAAGAAACCTCACGGGGCTGTGCAGCAGGGTGATGCCGTTTCCTCCCGGACATTATTATAAAGACGGCACATTCACATGCTACTGCGATATTGCGGATGTTCAGGAAATCTGTCATGACGATACCGAAACTGTATGCCGCAGGATTCGTGAAAAGCTTACTGCCGGTATAGAGAAAAGACTTGTTTCTGATGCAAAGGTCGGATTTCTCCTTTCCGGCGGACTTGACTCTTCCCTGGTGTGTGCAGTCGCCGCTGCAGCTGCCGGCAAAGCTTCACCTATCCGTACTTTCGCTATAGGTATGGAGGGTGATGCCATCGACCTGAAATATGCCCGCGAGGTCGCTGAATATATCGGAAGCAATCACACTGAAGTGATAATGACAAAGGAACAGGTTCTCGATACTCTTGACGAACTGATTCACATACTGGGAACATATGATATCACCACGATACGTGCGAGCATGGGTATGTATCTGCTCTGCAGGTGGATTCATGAGAACACCGATATCCGCGTTCTGCTCACCGGCGAAATATCCGA
>CAVECM010000150.1:0-3836 GCA_963614095.1 Bacteroidaceae bacterium | reverse complement strand
ACCTCGATTGGCACAGTGTTATTTCGGAAAAGCTCCGAACACCTTATGTGCAGGGAAAATCACAAATGACAAATGACAATCCGGCGAACGCCGGAACCCGAAATTACAGCTGCAGTATCCCGCACAGATACGCAGATAATACATATTTACACACAATACAAAGCATACCACAAAGAGGATACCCCGGCGGCACGCGAACGTGCCGTAAAGGTATCCTCTTTGCATTTCGTGAACTTTTTCATTTGTGAGCAGCCGCCGGTCTTGAATACATCTGATTTTGAATATATCCAATCTAGAATACCGCCGGTCTTGAATAAAGCCGCTCGGCAGGCTGCGTGTAAGGCTGTATCACGCCTTGCCGAACCCGCAGACAGGGAATGTGCAGACTTTACAGCTCAGACACAGACCGCCGTGAGCGAGCTTTATAATATCCTTCTTGGTAATCCGTTCGCCCGCGAGAAGACGAGGAACAATAAGATCGAAAATGCTCGTTCTGCTGTACATCACGCATCCCGGAAGTCCCACTACAGGAACATCTCCGACATACGAGAGCATGAACATTGCTCCGGGGAGAACCGGTGCGCCGTAGCTTACGACATCACCGCCGGCCTTGCGTATGCCGGAAGGAGTCATGTCATCAGGGTCTACAGACATGCCGCCCGTAACGCCTATGATATCCATTCCCTCATCGATGAGCTGTCTGATGCATCCCGCTATCATCTCGTCATCGTCGTCAGCGAAAAGCTGCTTCTCGACCCTGCTGCCCAGGTCGCCGAACTTCTTTACGAGCACCGGACCGAATTTGTCCTCGATGATGCCGTTATAAACCTCGCTGCCGGTTGTCACAACACCGACCTTCATCTCCTTGAGCGGAACGATATTGATTATCGGTCCTGCGGCGAGCACTGCCTCTGCCTGCTGCAGGAGCTCCTCGGAGATGAACAGCGGTATGATTCGTGTTCCCGCCAGCTTTTCACCCTTTCGTACTACGATGTTTTCATGTATAGTGGCGAACATGATTTCGTCCTGTGAGACAAGCTCGTAAAGCCTGTCGCGGTCTATCTTGAGAAGACCGTCGCATGCTGCCCTGAGCTCGATTTTTCCTTCTGATGGATCCGAGAGGTCGATGCCGCTGCCGGCTGCCTTTGAAGCAATTCTGTATGCAGCTTCATTCTCATGGACATCGTTATCATCTTTTTCCAGAACGTAAAGATGTCTTTTCCCCATAGAAAGAAGCAGAGGAATGTCTTCCTCTGTTATGATATGTCCTTTTTTAAATTTCGGGCCCTTGTATTCACCGGGGATTATCTGTGTGAGGTCGTGTGCAAGTACTGTACCCACGGCCTGCTCTACCGTAACCTCTTTCATTTACACTATCCTGCCTTCCTTCAGCATTATGTTCCTGTCCGCAAAAAGCTCACTCTCGCGGTGGTTGTGAGTGATAAGGATTGTCGGAATCTTCAGGCTCTCCTTGAAAGCTCTGAATTCCTCATAAATCTTGCCCTTGGTGTTTTCATCCAGTGCCGAAAAAGGCTCGTCAAGCAGCAGAAGTGAGGGTCTGGTGACCATAGCTCTTGCCAGCGCAATTCTCTGCTTTTCTCCTCCCGAAACAGCAGTTGCGTTTTTCGGTGCAAGGTGTGCTATGCCCAGCGTTTCCATCATATAATCCGCATACTCGAGCAGTTCTTTACGGGTTGCTTTCTTTCTGTACTCGCGCTTGTTTTTCAGACCGTAAAGCACATTCTGGCGAACAGTCATGTTAGGAAATAAAGCATAGTTCTGAAAAAGATACCCGATGTTTCGCTTTTCAGCTGGGATGTTTACTTTATCAGTATGACTGAAAAGGATACGTTCGTCAATGGTGATTTTGCCGTCGTCGGGGGTTACAATACCGGCAAGGCAGTTCAGGATAGTGGTCTTGCCGGCACCGGACGCACCTTCAATGACCAGCAGCTCGTCCCCCATTGAGAACTCCACATCAAGATCGAAATAATTGAGTTTTTTATAAAGCTTGAAAGAGATGCTCATTTTACAATACCTCCCCGCGATTCCCGCCTTTTAAGCCACAGGTTCAGTCCGAACACGAGAGCGAAACTGAAAACGACCATAATCAGTACAAGCGTTGATGCCTTTTCATCTTTCCCTACAACTACGGCATAATAAATGGCTGTAGGAATTGTCTGTGTTTTTCCGGGGATATTTCCCGCCAGCATCAGTGTAGCGCCGAATTCGCCGAGCGCCCTTGCGAATGTGAGGACGATACCGCTTACGATACCGGGTCCTGACAACGGGAATGTGACGGTTCTGAAGACTTTGAAAGGACTGCTTCCCAGCGTTTTGGCAGCGAGCTCATAGCTTTTGTCGACACTCTGAAATGCGCCCTTTGCATTCTGATACATCAGAGGCAGCGCCACAACTGTCGCAGCTATAACGCAGGCAATCCATGTGAACACAATCTGCACGCCGAATGTATCCAGAAGAAAGGCCCCGATGGGGCCTCTCTTTCCGAACACTTTTAAAAGTAAGTAACCTACTATTGATGGCGGCAGTATCATGGGGAGTATCAGTATTGTCTCCCAGATATTCTTGCCGGGAACCTTTCTCTTTGTCAGAAGATAGGCAAAGAAAACGCCCAGAAAAAAGGCAATCACAGTCGCGAGAAGTGCGACTTTTAATGATAATAAAACTGGTTCAAACATAATTCTGTATTACTTACCTGAAAAGACTTTATTTTACTGTGAATCCGTATTTTTCGAATACTTCCTTAGCGAAGTCGCTCTGGAGATATTCGTAGAAATCTGCAGCAGAGTCAGCCTGCGGAGCATCCTTCATGATTGCAGCAGGGTATACGATAGCATCGTGGAGACTTTCGTCAACGTCGCCGATGATAGCGATATTGTCTTTTTCCAGTTCAGCGTCTGTTCTGTAAACGAATCCGCAGTCAGCGTTTCCTTCTGTTACATAAGTCAGTACCGCACGAACGTCCTTAGCCTCGATGATTTTTCCTGAAATCTGATCAGTTATGCCCATGTTTTCGAAAACCTGGCTTGCATATTTTCCTGCAGGAACTGTTGTAGGCTCACCGATAGCGATGCTTGCTACTGCATCAGTTGTGAGTGTGTCCATTGAAATTGTGTCTTTGTTTTCTGTAGTTGCGATGAGAGTCAGCTTGTTTGTGAGGAGATCCTGTCTTGAATCTGTATCAATCAGATCTTCTTCCTCAAGCTGGTCCATGTTTGCCTTTGAAGCTGAAATGAAGATGTCGCAAGGTGCTCCGCCTTCGATCTGCTGTACGAGGTCTCCTGAACCTGCATAGCTCGGAGTGATAGTGCAGTCAGCGTCTTTTTCATACTCAGCGATGATTTCATCGAGAGCATCCGTAAGGCTTGCTGCAGCCAGAACTGTTACTTCCGGTTTTTCAGCCTCTTCTTCTGTACTGCTTCCGCATCCTGCGAGCAGCATCATTGACAATACCATGATAATGGCTGTCGCTAATGTTAACACTTTTTTCATAATTTGCCTCCTGTTAAATGGTTTTAATAACGATTCCCCTGAATATATTTAATATTTTTCAGGCTGTGCACATTATATCATGTTTCAGGAAAAAGTGAAGTTGTTTCGGCAACATTTTTAGGGGCGTTTTCCTCGTTTTGCGAAAAAATTGAAAAGTTCGCAAAAATGTGCCTTTTTTACAGCTAACCGCTCAGCAAAAATGTGCTTTTCTTACAGCCGATTGTCTCGTAAATGTGCTTCTGAAGCCGCATCTTAACAATAGAATTCAGATGCCTGTGCTGATTCTTTCCGCATACAAATGGATTGACCGCACACAGCATCGC
>CAVECM010000149.1:0-3851 GCA_963614095.1 Bacteroidaceae bacterium | reverse complement strand
AGGCGGAAGAACAGTAGGATCAGGCGTTGTAACTGAGATTATTGAATAATTAAAGTTTTCTAGGGTTCCGGTATGCGCATGAAAGCATACGCTGGTCCGAGAGAAAACGGCTCTTTTGTCAGAAAGAGCTGACACGGAGGGAAAAAAGCCCGGGAGAAGTATATGTTACTTTTCCCGGGCTTTATTAGTTAATGCGCAGCAGGAGGGATCAGCAATGAAAAGCAGTGAAAAGAAAAAGGAGCAGCTGGCATGGTTATGCCTTATAGGCGCAGGTCTGATTGAAATTATATGGGCATATTTTATGAAATTGTCATACGGCTTTACAAAACCGGTGCCGACGATAATAACCGCGGCATTTCTGTTTCTGAGTTTTTTTATGCTTGAAAAGGGCATAAGCCGGTTCGGCATAGGTATGTCGTATGCGGTATTTACAGGAATCGGCATTGCGGGGACAACTGTAATAGGCCTGCTTCTGCTTGGAGAAAGTGCGAGTCCGCTGAAGCTGTTGTCTCTGGCGGTGCTTGCTGCAGGAATTACAGGACTTAAGTTCTGCGAGGGCGGACAGACTCACTTCAAAACAAAAGAATTGAATGAAAAGAAAACCGGAAATGTGAAGGAGTGTGATGAAAAATGATGTGGGTTTTGCTTGTATGTGCATCATTCTGTGAGCTGGGGTTTACTGTATGCATGAAACTTTCCGACGGATTCAGAAATAAAAAGTTCACATTTCTGACAGTATTTGCAACGGTGCTGGGGATATTCCTGCTTTCGACCGCATCAAAGACACTGCCGCTGGGGATAGCATATGCAGTCTGGACAGGCCTGGGAACAGTGTTTACAGTGGTTTTCGGGATTGTCGTTTTCGGGGAAAGCCGCGATAAGAAGAAAATATTCTTTATTGCAATGGTAGTCGCAGGGGTCATCGGTCTCAGACTTTGCTCGTGATAAACTTCTAATCATAATAAACCCTTTCTTGTGATAAAATGAGTAATAAAAGAGAACGCGGCCGGAATTTTTGCTGAATCATCAGGCGGCAGGAGATTTACAAGTTGGCACGCTGCAGAAATCCGCATGATAAAAAATCGGAATACAAAGTATTAAAGGAGTATCAGAAATGCCGAATCAAGAATGAATTTGAAATAATCTGTTGTCAATCGAATAAAAAGGCTGCACGAATCAGGAGAGAAAAGCACTGCAGTTCATTAAAAAAGCAAATTAATACTGAAACAAATAAAATTCCGCCGCATCGGCAGCAAAAATGACAACTTTGCTTACCGACGTTCAGGCGGAATGTTTTATTTTAAGCACAAAGTCAATACAAGTTTCTGAATGATATATATCGATTTTCTTAACAATAAAAATCTGAATGCAAAGCATAAATACACTTGTCTTCAAACAAAATAGAATAGTCTGTATAATTCAGTTACAGACAAAAGCAAGGGTTGACGAGCTATAAACATTTTGCACAGATTCAAAAGTTAAAGAAGAAATTTCGAAGTAAGTTGAAAGCAGTAAGTTGAAAGGAGAATCGGTATGTCAAAAGAAAAATTAAATGCAATGGCAATTGATGCTATCAAAGAAGGCGATGAGGATATGGTAAGGGAAGTCCTTGATAAAGCCAAGGAAGAAGGCATCACAGCAGTTGAGCTTCTGAAGGAAGGCTTCGGAAAAGGAATGGAAGAGCTCGGCGATGAATTCGCAGAGGGCGAGATTTTCCTGCCGGAGCTTATCATGGCTGCTGAGGCGATGAAAATCGTTACTGACAGAGTTGATGAAGAAATGGCAGACGGTGCGGCAGCAGAAAAAAAGGGAACAATTGTTATCGGAACTGTAAAGGATGACGTTCACGACATCGGCAAGAGCATATGCGCATCAATGCTTAAGTCATCGGGATTCGAGGTTTACGATCTCGGAAAACAGGTTGAGCTTGAAGATTTTATAGCTAAAGCAAAAGAAGTAGATGCTGATATAATAGGAACAAGTGCACTGCTCACAACAACTATGGAGCACCAGAAGACAATAGAAAAGCTTCTCCAGGAGGAAGGTCTTAAAGGAAAGGTGAAAACTATGGTAGGCGGAGCACCTGTATCACAGGGCTGGGCAGATCAGATCGGCGCAGACGGATACTCAAATGATGCTGTAACATGCTGTCAGAAGGCCGCTGAGCTCGCAGCAAAATAAAAGGGAGAGCAGAAAATAACAAACTTCATCTGAAGTTAAAGTCATCATAATTAAGTTTTCAGAACAAGGTGAAAATGAAAACGCTAACAAAGCGGAGGTGAAAAAATGAAGAAGAAGGATAGCCCGTTTAAACTTAACCCGGTTATATTCTGGCCGGTAGTTATTCTTATGGTAGCTATTTTAGCGATAAGCTTCATTAATCAGGAATGGTTTGCAAGCATAGTCAGCGGAGCGCTGAACGCAGAGGTAATAAATCTCAAGTGGTGCGTAGGTCCGATAATACTTTTCCTTCTCCTGACGATGATTGTACTGGTTATAAGTCCGGTGGGAAAAATCAAGATCGGAGGGAAAGACGCAGAAGCCAAGTTTTCAAACTTCTCATACTGGGGTCTGTGCATCTGCTCGACCATAGCAATAGGCATAGTATTCTGGGGCGTAGCGTATCCGATGACATACTATATGGACCCGTGGATCGGCTGGGACGTAGAGGCAGCAACACCGGCGGCAGCTGTTAAAGCCATAGCTCAGACAAATATGGAATGGGCGTGGGGTCAGTATACACTGTACGGAATATTTGCGATAGCAATGGCAGTGGCAATTTTCAATCACGGTCAGCCGATGAAAACGAGCTCGTTCCTTTATCTGCTCAGAGGCAAGCCGGCAGGAAAAGCCGCAAATGTTATTGTGGATATAATCTGTCTGTTTGGCATCATTGCAGGCGTAACATGTTCACTGGGAACAGGAACGATGCAGATGAGTGCAGGTCTCGGATCGATTTTCGGACTGGAAGTCAGCAAGCTGGTATGGTTCTTCGTAGAACTGTGCGTTGTTGCAGGATTCCTGCTGATGAGTGTCGGCGGAATAGCCAAGGGCATAAAGATAGTAACAGACCAGAATCTGAGACTTTACTATATAATCATGATTCTGATGGTAATCATAGGACCGACGCTTTATATATTTGATATGTTCTTTGAAAGCAGCGGATATATGCTGAACAATCTGGTTCAGGACATCACATACACAGGCGGCATCAACGGCGATGACAAGCCGATATTCTGGATGATATGGCTGTATGTAAGTGCTGCAGCATTTGCACCTATCGTAGGTCTGTTTATTGCAAAGGTTTCATACGGCCGTACGATAAAGGAAATGGTAGTAGGCAATCTGGTAATGCCGTCACTTGTAACAAGCGGATGGTTTACAATTTTCGGAGCTACGGCTTTTCAATGGCAGAATACAGGCGAACTCGACATCTGGGGCAAAATGAACGATCTCGGAGTTGAGGCTGCAATGTGGGAATTCTTTGAGCACCTGCCTCTCGGAAAGGTATGGCAGATCGTATTCTTCATAACAATACTGCTGTCGTTCGTGACACTGGCATCTTCAGCGACAACATCGGCATCATTTACAGCGATGACAACAACACGCGAAATAGGTGAGGAAGAAGAGCCGCCTATGTGGATGAAGATGATCTGGGGTGTAATCATGGCAGTATCGGCATATGTATTCATCTCGTTTGCAGGAATAGACGGTGCGAAATCCATGGCACTTATAGGAGGAATCCCGTCACTGCTTCTCGATGCGGTCGCAGCGTACTGCATGTGGAGAATAATTGCAGGAAAATTCAAGGTAGATGAGTCACCAAGGTTAAAGAATTAATCAGATAACTG
>CAVECM010000148.1:0-3894 GCA_963614095.1 Bacteroidaceae bacterium | reverse complement strand
GCAAAGTCCACCTTTTTTAGTCGGTTTCAGTATCTATATTTTTGTCCGTCAAGTGTTTACCGGTTATTTCTGAGAAAACACATCCTGACCGTAATCCTGAATGCACGGCACACAAGACCTTCTCTGTGCACCTTTACATTGATTTAACTTCCATTTTACGGAAATCCGGTTTCCCGCATAAAGCGCGCCTTTTATAATACAGACAAAGGAGTTCTGTTATCATGAGCATCACACAGAAAAAGCTTGCCGGATTAGCGGCATTCATACTGGGAATAGCTTTTCTGACTGCAGTCCTTATGTTTGACTGGGACAGCATTAACAGCTACGTAAAGTTCAATTCCGAATCTCTTCATTATGTAAAGGGCAGGGTCGTCAGCATCACAAGCGAACGGCTGGAGCAGGATTCTGCAGACCCGAAGCTTTACCTCGGGGAACAGGAGGTCGTCGTTGAACTGCTGGAGGGCAATCTCAAGGGCACTGAAGTAAAAATAGACAACTATCTGACGCAGGTTCACAACATCCGCGTTTCTGATAATCAGCGTGTCATTGTCTGTGCCGATACGCCGGACAATGCTGACCCGTATTATACTATTTTCAATTATGACAGGACACTTCCGCTGTTTATGCTCATAGGCGTATTCGCTCTGGCGGTCATTATGGTCGGCAGGCGCAAGGGTGTCCGGGCACTGTTAGGCGTAGCCTTCTCACTTCTTACGGTGGTATTGTTTCTCGCTCAGGCGATTTTTCACGGGTTCAATCCGCTTGCCGTCACACTGCTGACTGTACTTCTTTCCACGGGGGCGACACTGCTTCTGCTCAACGGATTCAGCCGGCGTACGGCATCCGGAGCACTGGCAACACTTGCCGGTGTCTGCGTGACCGCAGTTATTTTCATTGCGGCTGCATGGGCTCTGCATCTGTCCGGCTACAACAGCGACACGGCTGAGGAACTGCTGCTGGTGCGCGATGCCACGGGACTTTCAGTCCGCCCGCTTCTGCTTGCAGGAGTATTAATCTCAGCGCTGGGAGCTGTAATGGACGTTGCCGTTTCACTCGCGGCGGCACTGGATGAAATCGTGCTGCTGGATTCCTCCCTTACACGCAGGAAGCTGTTTCGTTCCGGAATGAATATAGGCAAGGACATGATCGGAACCATGAGCAATACTCTGATTCTTGCTTTCGCCGGAACCGCACTTAATACCATGATCAGTCTGCTGGCCTTCGGCTATCAGTTCCGGCAGCTGTTTTCATCAGACTATCTGTCAATTGAACTGGCTCAGGGGCTATGTGCCACACTCGGAGTTGTTCTGACAGTTCCTGCTGCAGCCGGGATTTCAGCTCTGCTCTTCATCCGTCCGAGGAAGAAGCCTTGAAAACATCGTCCCTGTACCGCAGCAGGCGGAGCGTCAAGTTCAGAAACTGCTGCATCCGTGCCTGCCGGGCAGGGCGTTAAAATAGATTAACAGCAAAACCGCAATGCAGCTCAGCATTTGCGCGGCATTCACGTGTTTCATATGTAAAGCGTGCTTCGTCCTCATCGGGACGTGCATCGTTTATACACAAAGCGCATAATGAGCTGCACGATATGTGCGGTTCTGCACAAATGTCAATCAACTAATGAAAGGAAAGGTGAATTCTGTAAAAATGACTTTTACAAAATCTTCAAAAGGAAAACTCGCCGGAGTTATTTCTCTGCTGCTGGCTTTCGTCATCATTGCCGCAAGCCTCGGCTTAGGAACAGCTTCAGCTTCTGCAGCTGACACATCGGCTTCAGCTGCAGTCAATCAGAATACAAAGTGGACTTACTCCGATTCCGGCACAGACCCTGCAGGCGATGCCTCGGCAGCAGGCTACGACCGCCTCTCATGGACCAGGTCCGGCTATGATACAACAGGCTGGAAAACAGCTCAGGGCTCATTCGGCGCTAAAAAAGGCACAAGCACAGAGCTCGGCAATAACTTTACGGCAAATACCCTGCTGACTCAGTACAAAGCTGACGGCTCGACAGATATCGAGGCTTACTTCTTCCGTACAGAAGTAAACGTGGAAGACCCGTCCGCAGTTGCTGAAATCACAGGAAGCGTGATTTACGATGACGCTGCGGCAGTTTACATAAACGGCAAAAAAATTGCAGGCTTCGATGACGAAAGCATCAGTGCAAACATCCAGTACGGCGGCTCCAACGCCGGCGACCCGAAAACAGGAAACATCTCAGTTACCGAGGGAATCCAGAACATTCTCACCAAGGGGACCAATGTTATAGCAGTTGAAATTCATCAGGGTCGTGCGGCAAGCTCAGACATTTACTTCAATATGCCGTCACTCACTTTCTCCACTGAAAGCAAAACTGCAGCCACTGAAATCAAAAGTGTTTCCATTTCAGTGGGAAGCAATGAAACTCAGAGAAACTTCACATGGTACTGCAGTAAATCCGAGGCCGGCACCCTGCTTATTACGGAAGCTGACAAGGTAAAGGACGGTGTTATGCCTGAAAACAGCACACGAATCACCGCTTCAGTCAAGGCAGCCTCTAACAAATCCGGCTGGTACAGCAACAAAGCAGCTGCTTCAGATCTGAAAAGCAGCACAACATACGCATATCAGCTGGTGAACGGCGATACATCGACAGCAGTCAGAACATTCACAGTCGGCTCAGACAGCAGCTTCTCGTTCGCTTTTGCCGGCGACCCGCAGATCGGTGCCAGCGGCAGCACTGTAAATGATACTGACGGATGGGAAAAAACTCTCAGCCTGATAAACAGCAGCAAGGAGCTCAAGGACGTGGACTTCATGCTCTCGGCAGGCGACCAGGTCAACACAGCAGACAATGAAGACCAGTATGACGGATACCTGGAGCACAGCACACTGCTTGATCTGCCGGTAGCCACGCTGATAGGAAACCATGACTCCTCCTCCGCCGCTTACAGTGAGCATTTCAACATCACAAATGAAAGCACCTACGGCACAACAGCTGCCGGCGGTGACTACTATTTCGTTTATGACAACGTGCTCTTCATGGCACTGAACAGCAACAATCGTTCAACGGCCGATCATCAGGCATTCATGAAGGAAGCCATCGCTGCCACGGCAGACCAGAACATTAAATGGAAAATCGTCACATTCCACCACTCAATCTATTCTGTTGCAAGCCACGCAGAAGATCAGGATATTCTGGAGCGCCGCGATCAGCTTGCTCCTGTGTTCAAGAATCTGGACATCGATGTGGTGCTTATGGGACATGACCATGTATACTGCCGAACTTACATGATGGACGGCCTGACTCCAATGACTGATGCATCCATCTATGATGATGAAAACTACAGCTCAATCACAAATCCGGAAGGAATACTCTACGTCACTGCCAACTCGGCATCAGGCTCCAAGTTCTACAACATCAAGTCGAACCTTGAATTCCCGTATTCACGCGTGATGAATCAGGAACGTACGCCTAACATTTCACGTGTTGATGTATCTGACAGCAAATTCACAATTACGACTTACCGTACAAGCGACATGAGTGTTGTTGATACATTTACAATCAATCACAAATCCGATTCCGATATTACTCCGGACAAGGGCACGCAGGACAATACCGCTGCTGATACAGCAAAAGCGTCCGCAGGAGACAAAAGCGCTTCAACCGGCGACAACAGCAATATGTTCATTGCGCTGGGCGTTATTCTGGTCAGCGGAGCATGCGCCGCGGCAGTAGTAATCTGCCGCAGAAAGCATTCGGTTCGATAACATCATAAACACTGTCCTCCTCCGGACAAACACAACATGAAGTGTTTCGGTGAAGCCAACTGAAAAACCTGTACAAAAAAGCCCGCAGCAGCCAGGGATGTCTGAACATCCCGCTCTGCGAGCTTTTGCATATACTTGAAGCTGTCATAC
>CAVECM010000147.1:0-3914 GCA_963614095.1 Bacteroidaceae bacterium | reverse complement strand
ACTCAGGGCACACTGACGATATCCGCAGGTATCGAGCTGTATCCGGAGAAATATCCGGTATCCGCAATGGCGTATCAGACAGGTCTTCTTGAAGAAATGTCAAAGGGCTGCGAAAGCAAAAATGCAGTGACGCTTTTCGATGGTAGGCACACATATCACTGGGACAGATTCGAGAAAAAAGTCATCGGAGAAAAACTGGATCTGCTGAATCGATATTTTGCCGTAAATGCAGCAGCCCTCGGAAGCAGTGCGCTTTACAGGATGCTGGAGTACATCAGGCAGACGGAAAATGAGAAAATCAATCTTGCCCGCTATGCATATATGCTGGCACGGCTGAGACCGAATCAGGACGGGGAGCCGGAAAAAGAGAAAATATATCAGGAATTCGCACAGAAAATGTACCGCTGGATAAAGGACGGGGAAGAGCGGCGCGAACTGATTACGGCGATTTATCTATACATCTATCTCAATCGAAGCAAGGAGGACGAAGATGGAAAAATTAACGCAGACTAATTATGTGGATCTCGCAGAGGACGTGATTGCAGAGAAAATAGGCAGAGACAAAAGAGGAAATATTGCTCTCACAACATCAAAAATCAGGACACTCCTCTCCCTTGTCAACAGTCTGTACAATAAAGTTATTCACAGTAATGACAAGTCACTCAGTGATGAAATTACAGGAGACGTGCAGTATCTGAGACTGAGATTTGCATATGAAGCCGGAAGAGAAAGAAGCGTGAGGGATTTTGTAAACAGTGCAGACATTGCGAACCATCTGAAGAGAATCGAGACTCGCGACGATCTGCTCCTGTTCTGCAGATACATGGAGGCGCTGGTCGCATACCACAAATTCTATGGAGGAAGAGACTAGGACGAAAGCAAGTCAATACCGGCGCTGAGCAGACAGAACCGGAAACAAGCGAACGCAATCAGGAAAAAAGTCTTGATTTTCACGGAATCAGGATAAGGACCTTGATTTTCAAGGGGAAAACACTTGAGTATATAAGGAGAGAGAAATGTACGGAAAAATAGAAATCTCAGGAAAAATAGAGCTTCTGACGGGAATGCATATCGGAACAACGGACAGCTTCGCGGCAATAGGAGCCATCGATTCTCCGGTAATCAGAGATATGATAAGCGGACTGCCGATAATCCCGGGCAGCAGCCTCAAAGGGAAAATGCGCACCCTGCTCGCGAAAAAATACAATAAAAATCCCTTTGCAGAATGGGAAAACGATGATGAGCGTATCATCAGACTGTTCGGGTCAAGCAAGGCTAAAGAAAACGGCCGCCCGGTAAGCGCACGCCTGCTGTTTTCCGATGTAGTCATGGATAATATCGATGAAATCAGATCCAGGGGAGTGGATTCGCCGACAGAGGCAAAGGAAGAAAACAATGTCAGCAGGACAACCGGAATCGCTATGCCAAGACAGATAGAACGCGTCATCAGAGGAGCGACATTCCCGCTGCACATGATTTACAACATTACAGATGAAGAACAGGCCGCAGAGGATTTTAAGACCATCGCAGACGGTCTTAAGCTGCTGCAGTACGATTATATCGGCGGGCACGGCTCCAGAGGATACGGCAGGATTGCCATCTCAGATCTGCAGCTGGATGTTGTTGTCGGAGATCTGGATGAAGAAATACTTAAGCAGTGTGAAGCAATAGTCGAGGAAATATAGATATGGAATATTGTATTTACAAATTCAATTTTAAAACGGCGGTTCATATCGGCAGCGGGAAGCTGTCGGACGGCGAGATGGTGATGCATGCAGACACACTGTTTTCAGCGCTCTGCCATGAGGCTTTGCTGATGGACGGAGAGGACATGCTCGCAGAGCTTATTTCATATGTAAACAGCGGAAAGCTGCAGTTTTCGGACTGCTTCCCGTTTCTGCAGAAAAACACATATTACATTCCCAAGCCAATGCATGCCGTCCCGCACGATGATGCAGAGCCGGGCACTGACAGGAAAGCCTATAAAAAACTGAAATATATACCGGCGGACAGGATTTCAGACTACCTTGACGGGAATCTGGATGTGGTGTCCGAAAACAGTTCTTTTGCAAAGCATGCAGGTATGTATTCCGTCAAGACGAGTGCGAAAGTTTCGGAGTCGGAGGATACACTGCCGTATGGAATAGGAACGTGGAGCTTCCCGCAGGATTCGGGGCTGTACTTTATCATGGGTTATGAATCGGATGAGATATATTATTTCGTCAGTGACCTGATGGACAGCCTTTCCTACAGCGGTATCGGCGGAAAGCGCACCGCTGGGCTGGGCAGGTTCGTGTGCGGCATCGATAAGGTGCCTGAATCTCTGCTGGAGCGCCTGAACGCAGCAGACGGCAGCTGCTTCATGAGCCTTTCGGTTTCACTGCCGGAGGATGATGAGCTTGAGCATGTCATCGGAGATGCAGAGTATCTGATGCTGAAGCGCAGCGGATTTGTCGCATCAGAAAAGTACGCGCAGACTTTGCAGAAGAAAAAGGATATTTATCTGTTCAGGGAGGGCTCATGCTTCACACAGAGATTCGACGGTCAGGTTGCCGACGTGTCCGACGGAGGAAGTCACCCTGTGTATCGGTATGCGCGGGCAATGTGGATGAAGGTGGATTAGTATGAGAGAATTTTTACAGCAATACAAAATCAGACTCAATACCATCGGACCGGTTTTCGTCGGCAATGGCAAGGAGCTGATTAAAAAAGAATATATTCTCAATAAGAGAGCGCGCAGGGCAGTGATAATCGATCAGACAAAGTTTCTCAGATATCTGATTAAGAAAAACATGCTCGACAGCTATGAGCGCTATATTCTCGGGAAAAACGGCACGCTGCAGGACTGGATGTATGAGGAGCGTATATCTGATGCCGATCTGCGCAGCTTTACGGCGTATGAATATGACTGCGGGAATATTGCGGATCTGAAGCAGATGAAGAATATACTTACGTTTATCAAGGATCCGTACGGCAGGCCGTATGTGCCGGGGAGCAGTATAAAGGGCGCGATTCGCACGGTGCTGCTCGGAGCGGATATTCTGAACAATCCTTCGAGGTATTCACGTATTGCGGATTATCTGGCGCAGGAGGATTTCTCAGACTGGCGTGAGCGCCGCAGCCTGAAAAGACAGCTTGAACATGAGTGCAAAAGAGCTGAACAGATATTTTTCTGTACTAAAGAAAAATCTGATAAAAATCAGACGGTTAATGATATAATGAACGGTGTGAGGGTAAGCGACAGCAGACCGCTGGACATCAGTGATCTGACGCTTTGCCAGAAAATTGACATGCACACTGACGGTCATGAGACGGATCTGCCGATTCTGCGTGAATGCCTGAAGCCGGATACTCTTATAGAATTTGATATGACGATAGATTCGACAGAGTGTCAGCTGACGCCGGAGCAGATCAGAAGCAGCATCAATGTGTTCCTGAAGGGATACAATAAGCTGTTTCTTGAAAAATTCGCAGATGAGACTCTTTATAAGGAGGATGTGATTTATCTCGGAGGCGGCGCGGGCCTGGCGACGAAGACTGTGCTGCATGAGCTGCTGAAAGACAGTAAATCACGTTCGAAGATTATAGGAAA
The DNA here is from genome assembly GCA_963614095.1 of Bacteroidaceae bacterium. Taxonomy (GTDB): domain Bacteria; phylum Bacillota; class Clostridia; order Peptostreptococcales; family Anaerovoracaceae; genus Lentihominibacter. The sequence continues at coordinate 322 of CAVECM010000147.1, read as the reverse complement.
CATTATCGATCTGAGTCTGCCGCAGAGGGCAAAATCTCAGCATAAGCATTATCTGGACGGAAAAACAGGTGTTTCGCCGCATGTCTGCAAGCTGACGGAATACGACGGAGAGCTGCTCCAGATGGGGCCGTGCAGCATTGAAATTGTATGATGTCGGCCGACACCTCTGATTGCAATGGCTCCGGGTGTTTTTGAAGCATAAAGCCGCAGGTGTTTTCTCCGGTTTTCGCTTTCAGCCGCAAATGCTGCCCGCAAGTATTGCAATCAGAGCCCCGCAGAGGGCAGGGAATAAGAACCAATCACCCCGTAAGGGGACGGAAAC
>CAVECM010000146.1:0-3983 GCA_963614095.1 Bacteroidaceae bacterium | reverse complement strand
GATTAAGTTCTAAAGCCATTCAAAGAATTAAAGCTGCAGGTATTACTTTTCTTTTGGAAAAATTCAATGACTAAAATCAGATGATGGCCGGGTTTCAAACCACAGCAGGAATTCAGGAAATATAAAAGGCGCCTGCGGGCGCCTTTTGGTTTCTGTGCGTATGGAGGGTCAATTTTACCCGTTAACCCCGGGGCAGTTTTAAGTATAAATCAACACCCTGTAAAACAGGGACAGCCATCAGTATCCGTCAAGATAGGAATTCATAATAAGCATGGCGAATTCGTAATCAAAGCTGTCAAACTGTATTGTACTGTCTTCTGACAAGTCGGCGATAATATCCCTGCGATATTGTGACGGCGTTTTGCAAAACCATTTTTTGAACTGGTTTGTCAGATGATTTCTGGTGGAGAAGCCTACCTCGCGGGCTATTTCGTCAAGGGTTTTGGATGTGTTTCCCAGAAGGCGCTCGGCAGCTTCACACCTGGCTAAAGACAGAAGCTCTGTAAACGTCAGACCCGAAGCCTGCTTTATATATGTTGACAAATAGGACGGATTTAGGAACTCTGCCCCGGCAATATCGGCAAGTGTGAGTTTTTCACTGAAATGGTTGTAAATGTAATCTATTATGCGGTAGATACGTTCACTGCCGGATATGTTATCGTGCTGTACTACAGCATAGGTGCCGTCGTCAAGTCTTGCATAGATATAGTTTCGGTAATGGGTGAGAATATGTGAAAGAAATTCCCTTGTCAGATTTTCAAGTCTGTGATCGGAAGCGTTTTCGGAAGAGTATTCCATATATATTTTCGCCATCAGAAATCTGAGATGTTTTGTATTGAGGGAATATTTGTTTTCATACTGGAATGAATCGCATATGAAAAACTGCTCAGATATATCAAAGCTTCCGCTGCCGTCAAAATCCCTGAAATAATCTTTATAATGGTTAAGGTCGATGTGGACTGTAAGAATAATACAGTTGCCATTGGCCTTTTTTATTTTGTGGGAGTTCCTGGTATTGAAAAAATAGATGTCTCCATATGACAGCGTATGATTGTGAACATCAACAGAAATATCGTAGCTGCCGTTGATAATGCATATGATCTCCAGTATGTCCTCATGCATGTGGTACGGGTAATAAGAGATGCTTTCGAGAGTGGCTTTGACTCCGCAGCTGTTTTTGAATCCTATGGGTTCTGCAAATAACATATTCATACCTCCTGTCAGTAAATGCTAACATATATAATTAAAAGGTGCAATAAATATAAGAATAAGGTGCAGCAAGAATAAAAAAAAGATGCCGTTTAATTGCATAGTTAATATAAGATAATATCAGAAAAGACAGACTTTTATATTCGGGAGGAAACAGAAATGAACAGAGAAGAATTAATGAAAAAAGCAATAGAGTCTATTTTAGAAGCTGATGAAGATATGGCTGCAGAGGTTCTTGATGAAGGAGCTGCCGAAGGTGTGAGCGCAGTTGAACTTTTACAGGAAGGCTTCAGCAAAGGAATGAACGAGCTTGGAGATAAGTTTGGAAGAGGAGAGATTTTCCTTCCCGAACTTATATTTGCCACAGAGGTTATGGGGATTGTATCAGCCAGAGTAGACGAGGAGCTTGCCGCAAAGGGTGATGCAATGAGCAAAAAAGGTGTCATTGTGTTCGGAACTGTAGAAGGAGATGTACACGACATAGGCAAGGGAATATGCGTATCAATGCTCAAGGCTACAGGCTTTGATGTATATGACCTTGGAAGAGAGGTTCCTGCAGACAGATTTATCGAAAAGGCTGAAGAAGTGGGAGCAGATATAATAGGAACAAGCGCGCTGCTCACAACAACAATGACCTGCCAGCAGGAGCTTGAGGAAAAGCTCAGAGAAAAAGGCCTGAGAGAAAAATACAAGACTATGGTCGGTGGAGCTCCTGTAACAGCAAGATGGGCAGAAAAAATAGGCGCTACAGCATATACCGAAGACGCTACAGAGTGCTGCGCGGTTGCTGCACAGCTGGTTGGATAAGCCGGGAAGCTATTGAGAAATCGAAAGGAGATATCAGATGATCTGGAATTCTTATGTATTAAATGAAGAGGAAATAAAAAAAATACACGAGGAAAGTATTAGAATTCTTGAAGAGGCAGGAGTTAAGGTGGGCAGTGAAAAAGCCCTTGCAGTTCTGGAAAAGGGAGGCGCACAGGTTGACTGGGATACACAGATAGCTCTTATCAGCCGCAAAATGGTAGAGTCAGCGCTGGCCAGCGCTCCTAAGGAATTTACTCTCGGTGCAAGAAACCCTCAGTTTGATCTGCACCTGCCGTCATCAAGACCTACGCTGACAATGGACGGCTGCGGCTCTTATGTACTGGATCTTGAAACAGGTGTCAGACGTGAAGCTGTTATGCAGGATATCAGAAACATTGGTAAGATATTTGACCATATTGAGCCTGCATCAGTACTGTGGACTGCACTTATGCCTGCTGACGATTATCTTAAGGCAGAATCGGCTGCATTTCTGTCAAGCTGTGAATCCCTGCTCAGCAGCGGCAAGCATCTGCAGGATGAGATACAGAGAGTGGAAGAACTGCCCTACTATATAGAAGTACTTAAAACCATACTGGGCAGTGAACAGGCTGTTATTGACAGAAAGATTTTTTCAGCGTGCTACTGCACTGTTGCACCGCTTACTCATGATAAAAAAATGCTGGAGGGAACAATGGAACTTACTAAATATAAAGCTCCTGTTCTTATGTATCCGATGCCTGCATGCGGAACTACAGGTCCGGCAGGCATATTTGCAGATGTGGCGCTTGCCAATGCGGAGAGCCTGAGTTCGGTTGTTATTTATCAGCTTACGACTCCGGGAACTCCTCTTATCTACGGTGCGGCACTGGGCAGGGCAAATATGAGAAACGGCTTCTTTATGGAAGGCGCGCCTGAAACTGCATTATGCATGATGGCCATGAACCAGATGGGCAGATTCTATCAGCTGCCTACAATTATGGCAGGCTGTCTGACAGATGCTCTTGAGCCGGGAACTCAGACTGCCATGGAAAAAATGATGACTACTCTGCCGCTGGCAGGCCAGAGAGCAGATGTTATACAGGGTCTGGGACTGCTGGAGAGCAGCATGACTCTTTCTTATGAACAGATGCTTATAGACGAGGAAATATTCAAACAGTGCCTGCGCTTTGCAGATGGCGTGGATGTATGCGACGAAAAGGCTCTCTTTGAAGATATCGCAGCAGTAGGCCCGGGAGGTCATTTCCTCAAGAGGAAATCAACAAGAAAAGCTTTCAGAACAGATGAATTCTATGATTCAAAAGCTATAATAGGTGAAGCCTACGGCAGCTGGGATGCCGGCGGACGTCAGAATATGGTGACACTGGCTCACAAACGTATAGAAGAAATCTTAAAGGCAGATCCGATTTCCCCTATAGATCATAATACAGAAAAGATAATCAGGGAAATTATGAAGGATGCCGAAGCCAATTTAAAATAAATGCAATGAGGAATTCTTATGAATATGAAAAAATGGTTATAGGAAGTTAAAAATGCTCCTGTTAAGAAGCCGCTTCCTGTACTCTCGTTTCCGGGTGTGCAGCTGGCGGGAATTACTGTAAGTAAGCTGATTTCAGACAGCGATCTTCAGGCAAAAGTAATGAAGATGGTAGCAGACAGAGTGGATTCGCTGGCATCTGTAAGCTATATGAATCTTTCTCTTGAAGCGGAAGCCTTTGGAGCAGATGTTAAGGTATCAGATGACGAGGTGCCTACAGTTGTGGGAACTCTGATTCACAGCGAGGAAGAAGCAGATGCATTAAAAGTGCCTGCGCTTGAGGACGGAAGAGTCAGTATATATATTGACAGCGTTAAAAAAGCACTCACTATGATTACAGACAGACCTCTATTTGCAGGCATCATAGGTCCTTTCTCTCTGGCAGGCTGCACAAGCGACAGAAACGAGCAGCTTACATATATGGCAAAGGCTG
>CAVECM010000145.1:0-4036 GCA_963614095.1 Bacteroidaceae bacterium | reverse complement strand
TCCTTTGAGAGCTTGAATATAATGGAAAGCATGCTCGGCGAGAGGTCGATTGCGGTCACGCCGTATTCGTCCATGAGCGTGAAAACCTTTTTCAGCAGTGTGACGCCGTCCGAGAAAACCGCTGTGCTGCCGTTTACCATGTTTGCATAGGTTCTGCGCAGTCCGTGTGAGTGACTGAGCGGCATCGGAACAAGCTCCACGTTATCTTTTTTCATTTTAACGCCGCACATTACATTCTCGGCGATGGCCATGTCGTTTCCGTGCGTCAGGACGATGCCCTTGGATTTTCCTGTGGTGCCGGTGGAGAAGAGAATTTCGGCAACCTGTTCGGCGTCCGGGAATGTGATTTCTTCAACCGGCGGGATTTTTTCTGCGAGACATGCAAAGTCTGCAGCTGTCTGTATGCTGACAAATCCGGGTGTGCCGGCGCCGTCTGATGCGGCTGTCTCGGATTTAATGGCTGCGCCGGCGCCGTCAGCAGGTTCTGCAAAACCTGCAGCTGTGAGCTTTGCAGAATCTTTGCCTATGTACAGAACTGCCCCGGTGTCTCTGAGTATCTCTGAAAGTCTGCCGGCTGCAGCGTTTTTCTCTATCGGAACAAATATTCCGCCTGCGAGCTGCACGGCGAATTCAGAAATCATATAGTCGGTGTTCTGTGTGCATTCAACTGCGGCACAGCTGCCTGAGGTCAGGCCGAGCTCGCGCAGGTTCTGCGAAAAACCGTATATACGGCTCCAGACCTCGCTGTATGTCAGAGCGCCGCGGCCGTCTGCCATGCAGATGCGGTCAGGGGTAATCTGTGAGTTGCGAGCGATATGTTCGATTACTGATGAATACAGTTTCATTGTTTTCCTCCCTGTGAAGTATGTGTTTATTCCTGAATATCAAGTATGATATGGTCGTTTGTTTTTTAAAATGATGGTTTTCTTAAGAGCTTTTTTAAAGCAAGAGCTCAATTGAAAGCTTTTTTAATAATTACTTCCTCAAAAGCCTCATTTCTATATAAGAATTCTTTTGTCCGAATAAGAACTTTCATAAAAAATCGTTTCTTAACTCGGCTGCTGCATCAGTCTGCAGGTGCGGCACCGTGCCCTCTGCTGATGCGGCATACGGCAGAATTCACTGCAGAAAATATGATAACATATAGCAGCGGTGCGGACATGGTTTTTTTTATGAATTTTTAAGAAAGTTTTAATGAAAATCTATAATTTCTTAAAAGTTTGTGGTAACATAATTCTTTGATTATAAAGATATGAATTATGCAGATACGAAAGGAACAGATATATATGACGGATAATGCAGAGACGAAATCTGCCAAAGTCACGGAAACGGGGACGAAATCTACAGGAACCACGGAAACAGAGGCAGCCGAAACTGCAGAAACGAAATCTGCCGGAGCCGCAGAGGCGGAAACGGCCGAAACTGCAGAGGCGGAAACGACCGAACCTGCGGAAGGGAAGTCTGCGGCGGCTTCAGAATCAGCAGAGCCAAAGAAACCATTCGCAGGGAAAAAGCTGCTGCTGCGTGCGTGCGCGTTTGTTGTGCTTGCGGCAATAGTGTTTTTATATGTGAATGCGGTCTTTACAATTCCGAATTCGGATCCGAACAGACGGATTTTCAATGCATTTTATGCTCAGAAGGAAAACACGATAGACGTTGTTTACCTGGGAACAAGCGCCACAAACAGATACTTCATCGGGCCGCTGGCATACGAAGAATCCGGTCTGGCGGAGTTCGACCTGGCAGCGATGGGACTGCCGCTGATTTTTGTGCAGAACCTGATAGAGGAAGTGGAAAAAACGCAGGATCCCGAGCTTTACATAATAGAGCTGCGCGGTATTCTTAAAAGCAGTGACGATGTGACGGATGCGCATATAAGAAGAATTACGGACAGCATGAAAGCCTCGTCAAACAAATATGAAATGATTAAGATGGCGCTGGATTATGTCAATGCGGATGACGACGCCGACAGTGACGGTGCGGACTCTGGAGCGGGCACGGACAGCACGGCCTCGGATACAGACAGCTCAGCTGATAACACAGCCTCGGATACAGGCCAGACTTTGATGACAGGAGGCAGCATCGACGACGGGCTTCTGGATTATTATGTTCCGATTATCAAGTACCATGACCGTATAACCGCAGGCAACCTGACGCCGAAGGATTTCCTGCTCTGGAGGAGCAAAAATCAGACAAAGGGCTATGTTACGGGTCCGAATACGCTTACGTGCGCTCCTCAGAGTGAGCCGGTATATTCCGATGAAACAGGAGAGCTCAACGCAGATGCGGAGGAAACTCTGACAAAGCTGCTGGACTACTGCGACAGCCTGGATGATGACAAGCAGGTGCTTTTCGTACTGTCGCCGTATTCGATGAAAAGCGGGCAGGCTGAGGTTTTCAATGCCGCTGCTGAGATGGTGCAGTCAAGGGGATATGACGTGCTCAACTGCAATCAGAAGGAAATTACGGAAGAAATCGGGCTGGACTGGGAAAAGGATTTTTACAACAGTAAGCATGTAAATTATCTCGGTGCGGAAAAGTACACGAAATATCTGAATAATTATCTCAGCGAGCACTATGATCTGCCGGACCGCCGGGGCGACAGCAAATACAGAAGCTGGGAGAAAGCATATGAATGCTATGAGGAGTTTGTATCGCAGGGCATACAGACATGGAAATAAACTGCAGGTAAGCGTGAGCCCGGCTGCATCATTAAGGTTTGCAGGGCTTATGCTCATCGTGAAACAAACAGGTTAAGCATTAACTGCCGGAAGACACAGAAGGATTGTGTTTTTCCGGCAGTTCATGATTTTAACGGCTGCAGAAGCATCTGAAAAAACTCTTTTGAAAAAAACCTGCAGAAATATCGCAGATATTAAAAATTTGTGTTGACAAAGGCCTCGCAAAATGGTAATATCTATATTGCGCGACGGCAGTAGATAAAAAGTCAATACGATGTGCACCATTAGCTCAGCTGGCAGAGCACCTGACTCTTAATCAGGGTGTCCAGGGTTCGAACCCCTGATGGTGTACCAAATGAATCCGCAACCTGTTGAAAACACACGGGTTGCGGATTTTGTTTTTTGTCCGTCAAAACCGGAATTTCCTGTTTGCCCACAGATTTGCCCACAAGCCTGTGGGCAGGAATTTAATCCGCCAGGGATTTTTCCAGAAGATTTACTGCGGTTTTTCTTGATTTTTCTGTAACATGTGCATAGGTGTTTAATGTGATGCCTATATCAGAATGTCCCATCAGCATCTGCAGATCTTTAAAGTTCGCACCGCTCGCCACCATATTCGATCCGTACGTGTGCCTGAGACCATGCATATGGAACGGAATGTCTGTAAGATGCTTATGGATAAGATTGTTGCAGTTTTTCAGCGTCTGGGGTGTGACAAGTTCACCGTTCTCTTTGCGGCAGACGAATTCCAGAGGCAGCAGCTCAAGACTGCTGTCAGTCTCCGCAAGTGGTTTGCCGTGACCGACACGGCTTCCGATTACGCCGTTATCCGTATGAATATCCGAAAAAATCATATGGTGAGGTCTGCCTTTGATATTGCGAAGCTGGCAGTAATGACGCTGATAATATTCGTTGTATTCTTTTTTATCGCTTTCCTGCTGCTTTCGGGCTTCTGTGAGTATCCCGGCGAGAGTATCTCCGAAATCAACAATCCGAGATTTACCATTCTTGGGAACCTTCAGCTCCCAGCAGCGAGTTCCGGTATCCTGATACATAGAACGTCTGACGATAAGTCTGCGGCCGGGTATATCGATATCTTCCCAGTTGAGTCCGCACAGTTCACCGGCTCTCAGTCCGGTATAGTAGGAAATCTGCACGGGAAGAAGCATATAGCGGTATCCGGCCCCGAATGAATTTTTATGTGTTGTCAGAAACTCCTCGATTTGCTTGAACTCATTGTGTGTAATGATTTCAAGTGATTCCTCTGAATCTCCGAATAATTTAACACGAGCCGGCTTCTTGCGCTTCTTTACATGATCCATCGGATTGAACCTGAGATATTCTTTCGGATATAC
>CAVECM010000144.1:0-4044 GCA_963614095.1 Bacteroidaceae bacterium | reverse complement strand
CTGATTGCAATGGATCTCGCCGTTGTTGTACTCTTCAAGTGTCGAAAACGGGATTGTATTTTTGTTATTTTCAGAATACAACGAGAGGTGTGTTAAAACAATGCCGACTTATAGACGTTTTTGTGCTTTTTTACACGAAAACGTCAATGAAAGCCGGCTGTTTTGAGATTAGAATAATGTATTTGAGTTTTTTCTGTATACTGTATTTCAGTCCGCCGGTATATCTGTTCCGCCGGCATATCTGTTCCGCCGGTGAGGCTATTTGTAAAGATGCCCGCAGAACCATCTGCAGAGCTGTCTGCGGATTTGCCTGCAGAGCACCTCACATGTCCCGGCCTCCAGCTTACAGGTTGAGCTCAGGCGGGAGCTCCTTGAAGCCCTTTGTCTTTACTGCAAGCATGATTACGCCTATAGCGAGCCATGAGAATCCTACAATCTTCGCGATTGCTGTCAGGCTGAGCCAGAGATAAACGCATACAGCCGCAGCGATAATCGGGATGATGAGGAACTTCACAACTGCTGCTCCGGATCTTTCCTTGTCTTTTACCCAGAATCTTACGACTACGCAGATGTTTGTCAGTATGAATCCGAGCAGAGCTCCGAAGCTTACCAGCGACATCGCATTTGTCAGGCTGTCCTGGAAGATAACTGCTGCCAGTCCTACTACTGCAGTGAGAAGGATATTCTTGACCGGAGTCTTGAATTTAGGATGAATGTATCCGAAGAACTTGTTCGGCAGGAATCCGTCTCTTCCCATTCCCAGCAGTATTCTCGCTGTTGCACCCTGTCCTGCGATGCAGCACCCTATGGATGCGAGTGTGTTTATGAGAATAAATATTGTATTCATCCAGCCTATGCCGATATGTACATTGTATTCTGTGATTGCTGTGTTCGGATCCTGAATTGCACCGGCTTCATACGGCCAGCCGCAGTTCATGAAATATGCCACGATGAAGAACTCTATCGCTGCACCCACACAGATCAGCACTACCGCTCTAGGCATGTTCTTTTCCGGATTTATCGTTTCCTCTGAGAATGTCGTTACTGAGTCAAATCCCACGAATACGATTGCCATGATTGCCGCACCTGTCATGATAGGTCCCAGCTCAAATGTTTCCGGATTGTAAATCGCTTCAGCATAGAGAAGTGTTCCCGATCCGCCTCCGCCGAGTACATATTTTATTATGAATATTACTGTTACGACGAGTGCGAGTATCGGTGCTATAACGTTAATGTTGTTTACGATTGACGCCACGCCTACTCCGATGCAGTTGCAGACAGCCACGAAGATGACTGCGAGTATTATCCATGCCCATACAGGCACTGCCGGTATCATTATGTTGAGATACAGTCCGCATCCCAGATAACATGTCATCGGCAGCAGCAGATAGTCGAGCATCAGACCCCATCCTGCAACAAATCCCAGCTTAGGCCCGATTGACTTGCTCACATAGCTGTAAACCGATCCGGCTACCGGGTATTTCCTGCACATCTTCGCATAGCTCAGTGCCGTCAGTGTCATTGCCACTCCGGCTACAATCAGCGTCAGCGGGAAATGTCCGTTCGTGAGTACATTGATAATTCCGTAATACATCAGTACGCATGCCGGGCAGAGATATGCCAGTCCCTGGCAGACCAGTGTCGGCAGCTTCAAGACGCGTTTCAGTTCTGTTTTTTCAGCTGTTTTTTCACTATTCATAGCTTCCATAACAAACCTCCTGTTTTCTTATAAAATATTTATGATTGCGGAGCCGGACATGCTCTGCCGCGGCTCAGGTTCATACAGTCTGTTATTCCGGTGAAATCCGGCGTTATCCGGTCGGTGCCGGTTGTCCGGCAGCTTTTGTGCCTGCAGCCGATACTTACCGCTGATTGTCTTCAGCGAAGTCCGGCGGCCTCACCGGTGCGCTTTATATATCGCCTTTTTCGTATACAATCTCGCCTTTGAAAATCGTTTTCTCGACCTTTGCGGCGTAGATTTTATCTGCCGGCGTATTTTCCAGATCCGTGTCCATGATTACGAGATCTGCTGATTTTCCGGGCTCTATCGTGCCTGTGATATCGTCGAGGAACATCTGATATGCTCCGCCGTATGTTATCGGCTTTATCGCTTCATGCAAATCCGCAGGTCTCTCGTCTCCGAGCACTTTTCCCTTGAATTTCTCATAGTCCGGCGCGTCCGGGAACACTGTTCTCGTCATTGCGCACTGGATTTCGTGCATCGTGTCAGGCGGCGGCGTTACCGGGAAGTCTGTTCCGAACGCCAGCTTCACGCCTGCGTCGAGCATATTTCTGAGCGGGTAAGACTTTGCGGCTCTTTCCGCACCTACCATCGGTGTCATTCCCACTATATCCGAATCGTAAACCATCCATCTCGGCTGGCAGTTTCCTATGATATTGTTCTCGGCCATGAGCTTCACATCTTCATCGCTCATCAGCATCAGATGCGCTATGACATTTCGCGGCACGAATCCGTTTGCTGCAGCGCTGCCTGTGCCTGCTGCAGTACTGCCGGCTGCGCTGACTCCTGCGGCCTTCTGCGCTCTGCTGAGGCAGTCCGCACTCTGGCGCACGGCATTGTCTCCCATGGCATGCACGTGAACGCTGAACCCTGCCTCGATTGCATTCTTTGCAGTATCTATGAACTCATCATCGCTCCAGTACAGGGGTTCATTGTAATCCGCCGGCAGACCGTTCTCTTTTGTGAAGGCCTCGTCATACGGTTCGATAAGCGAGAACATTCCCTCTGCAAACATTTTTATTGTATCGATTCTGAAGTCGTCGCCCGAATCATCAAGACCTGCGGCTTTACGCTTCAGCACTTCAGGGAACTGTTCCGCTGCCTTGCCGGGCTCCATCAGATAAACGCCGCGGAGTCTCACCGTAAGTCTGCCCTCGTCTGCCAGCTCCTTGAATGCCGCTCTGGCATTGTCGCTGTGCATGCAGTCCTGTACAAGCGTTACGCCGTAAGGGTTTGCGTAGTTTTTCTGGTAAAATTCGAACGCTTCTTTGTATTGTTCAACAGTGAAATCATATCCCGGAACATTAAGCTTTATTATGTTCATCGCCTCCGGATCGTTGAAAATTCCCTGCGGATATCCGTTTTCTTCGCGGTATATTCTGCCGGCATACACGTCCGGCGTGTTTTCATCCACGCCTGCAGCCTCGATTGCCTTCGTGTTTACCCAGAGATTGTGCTGGCAGAATGATTCCAGCACCACCGGCCTGTCGCTGCAGATTTTGTCGATATCATGTCTTGTCGGTACTCTCTCCCCCTGAAAGTTTCCCAGAACCCATCCGGTTCCTCTGACGAGGCCGTTTCCGGGATGTTCGTCTATGAATTTTTTCAGTCTGTCCATGTATTTGTCGATGACCTCGTCCTCGGTTTCGCCATCCTGAATGTAGATTCCGAACAGGTCGCATCCCGAATATGTGCTGGCTGCAATTGAAGGATGACAGTGTGCGTCGCACATTCCCGGAAGAACTGTCTTGCCTCCGCAGTCGATAACCTCGGTCTCCTCGCCAATCTGCGCCTTTGCTTCTTCTTCGCTGCCGACCATCATGATTTTTCCGTCTTTTATCAGGACAGCTTCTCCCCTGATGATGTTTTCGTCCTTATCCGGAGAATAAATTCTGCCGTTTATAAGTGCCTTGTCTGCAAATGCCATATTCAAACCTCCTCCTTTGCCTGCTGAATCAACATTGCCTGTGAAATCCGCATCTTCTTCAATATCTGCACTGTCCGGCCTTATTGCCTGTGACCGGCTGTTCATTTCACTGCTTCGTTTTCTTGAAAGTAATTCTATTTCAATTTTTCAGATTATTATATATACATTTTCGTCTGTTTTTTTTGTAAATTAGTTGATTTTTTTATATAAATCGCCGATTCGCTGCAAAATCGCTGTCGCGGTGCAGACTTCCCTGAGTGCGTTTCTCATAAACTCTCAGGATTATGTTTTTCCTGAGCTTCTTCATCATAATATTCTGTTTTTTATGTTTTTTCAATGTTGTTTATTTGCTGATATTCCATTGGTTCTTCAATAA
>CAVECM010000143.1:0-4062 GCA_963614095.1 Bacteroidaceae bacterium | reverse complement strand
GCAACCTTCTTTTTCTTTCCTTTTTCGACAAGGATCTTGCCGTCTTTGAAAGTATCTGCGGTAATCATAGTTTTCTTGTCTGTGATTTTCTCTCCGTCGATTTTCAGACCGCCCTGCTCTATTGTCATGAAGCCCTCGCGGTTGCTTGGAACAAGACCGAGCTCCTTGATGAAGTTAACAACGCCGATACCGTCGCCTGCGAGCTTTGCAGCTTCAAACTGAACTGTCGGCAGATTCGAAAGGTCCGCATTGCCCCCGAATGCCGCTCTTGCAGCCTCCTGCGCCTTTGCAGCTTCCTCCTCACCGTGAACAAGCTTGGTAACCTCAAATGCCAGCACTTCCTTGGCCTTGTTGATTTCCTTGTCCTGAAGCGACGAAAGTCTTCTGACCTCGTCCATAGGCAGGAACGTCAGCATTCTGAGGCATTTCTCCACATCGGCGTCGCCGACATTTCTCCAGTACTGATAGAATTCGTACGGTGATGTCTTCTTCGCATCAAGCCAGAGCGCACCCTTCTGAGTCTTGCCCATCTTCTTGCCCTCCGAGTTTGTCAGCAGTGAGAACGTCATTCCGTAAACTTCCTTGCCGATTTTCTTTCTCGTGAGATCCACGCCGCCGATGATGTTCGACCACTGGTCATTGCCGCCGAACTCGATTTTTACATCGAAATCTCTTGCCATTACCATGAAATCGTAGCTCTGCATCAGCATATAGTTGAGCTCAAACATAGTCAGTCCGCCTTCGCGATCCATTCTCTGCTTGAAGCATTCGGCCCTCAGCATCGTATTTACATTGAAGCATGAGCCGATTTCCCTGATGAATTCTATGTAATTCAAAGGCAGCAGCCATCTCGCGTTGTTTACTGATATAGCCTTGCCCGGTTCAGGAGTCTTGTTTTCATGCCCCGGTGTGAAAACACCATCGTTTCCTTCGTATTTCCACTCTTCGTCAAAATCCAGGAATCTGTCGAACAGCTTCTTAAAAGCCTCGCAGTTGCTCTCGATTGTTTCCGCTGTCATCATCTGACGCATATCGGTTCTGCCCGACGGATCTCCGACAAATCCCGTGCCGCCGCCCAGGAGCACTACAGGTGTATGTCCGTATTTCTGCATGTACATCATGATGATGACCTGCATGAAATGCCCTACGTGAAGGCAGTCGGCTGTCGGGTCGAAGCCTATGTAAAACTTCACTTTTTCGTTCTGCAGAAGTTCACGAACCTTTTCCTCATCAGTCGACTGCTCGATAAAGCCTCGCTCCTTGAGGACGTCGTAAACATTGTCATATTCGCTTACATTGTCAGGTATAAAATCATATTTCATTTTCTGTTTTCCTCCAACTTACTCGTTTATATCTTGCCGCTGTCGTCCATACCTGCCCCGGCTGACATCACGAGGTCGGTTCACGAACAAAGCAGGATCCGTCTTAAGCTTCATTATTTTGTTCCGTAAAGTCTGTCGCCCGCATCTCCGAGGCCCGGCAGTATGTATGCGTTCTCATTGAGACGCTCGTCCTTTGCAGCAATGAAAATATCCACATCCGGATGTGCTTTCTGAAGCACCTCGATACCCTCCGGTGCAGCTATGAGGCACATGAAAACTATTTTCTTACCGCCTCTTGCTTTGATAAAATCAATGGTTGCCGATGCACTTCCGCCTGTAGCGAGCATCGGATCCACAACAAAAATCTCTCTCTTTTCAATATCATTAGGCAGTTTGCAGTAATACTCCACCGGTTCGTGAGTCTCAGGGTCTCTGTAGAGGCCTACATGTCCGACCTTCGCATTCGGAACAAGTGCCAGCATCCCGTCTACCATTCCCAGACCTGCTCTCAGAATAGGTACAATCGCGATATCTTCACCCTTCAGCATTTTCACTGTTGTTTCCTGCATAGGTGTTTTGATTTTTACTTCTTCAAGCGGAAGGTTTCTCGTCGCCTCGTATCCCATAAGAGTGGCGATTTCCTGTACGAGCTCTCTGAAGTCCTTTACGGTTGTTTCTTCTTTTCTGAGTAAAGCTGTCTTGTGCTGAATCAGCGGATGATCGAATACATATACATTGCCCATTTGCTTTTTCCTGCCTTTCGTTTTATCTGATATCGTTTTTCTGATGCGGCTGCCGCTTTCTGTCTGTTCCCCGCACCTGCCGCCGTCTTCTGCGGCTGCGGCGTGTTCCCCGCGCAGTCTGCGGATTACCGCATTATATTTCAATACATATTATAATTATTTATAATTTTTTTATGATTCCTGTTTTTCTTATCTGTAATGCCCGCTCTCCCCTGATAAATCCGGATACCCTCGTTTATTCGCCGTGCACGCCCGCTCCGGCGCCGCCTTTCCGCTTCATGTAAAAGCGCATATTTCCGGAATTATGCCGCTCATCCGGCATTCCCGCAGTTCCTGTAAAAAAGCTGCGCGTTATGTGGTCTGCCGCTTTACATCTCATTGAGCATGTTCACTCTGCGCTCATGTCTGCCGCCCTCGAACTCTGTGTCAAGCCATGCTTCGGTGATTCTCAGAGCCTTGTCTACACCTGTGGTTCTGCCGCCGAGCGCCAGCATGTTGGCATTGTTGTGTCGTCTTGACATCTCTGCCATGTATGTGTCCGTGCAAAGCGCACATCTTATGCCCTTTATCTTGTTCGCTGCGATGGAAATCCCTATCCCTGTACCGCAGCACACAATACCTCTGTCAGCCTTTCCTGCTGCTACAGCATTCGCGCAGGCTTTTCCGAATGCCGGATAATCCACAGATTCTTCCGAATATGTTCCGAGATCCTCTACCTCGATGTCTCTGGACTCCAGATACTTCTTGATGCTCTCCTTCAGTTCGTATCCGCCATGGTCGCTGGCAATGGCAATTTTCATAATATCAACCTCTTCTGACCTTTCCCCGCTTTCGCGGCAATAAATTCTCGCTGTCTGCAGAATCTCTGCAGAAAACTAAACTCTCGCTATATTATAACCCGCAGATTTCAACATTCTGTTCATCACCGCGAATCCTACACCGTCCTTATCGCTGAGTGCCCCCGCAAGAATGAGATCGACGCCTTCATTATCCAGATCTCTGAGTCTGGAAAAGAAATCATGTGCCGCCTCGATGAACGCCTGCTCCTCAAACAGTATTACTCCTACCTTGAGACCGAGCCGTTCATTAAGACCTTTTAGTCTCTCTATCTCGCTCTTGACTCTGTCGCGCCTGCCTTCAATTATTGTCATCTCGGCTTTCGGTGCATAATGCTTGTATTTCATCCCCGGTGACTTGGGTTTATAATCTTCCTGTGCACAGCCCTTTGCCGGGTCAAGATTGCCAAGTCCCAGCTCCGGACCCTTGAAAAGTGCCTCGTCGTATTTTACGGTTTTTCCTATTGCAGCCTCTATGTTTTCGGCCGTGATAATTCCCGGTCTCAGTATTGTCGGCACTTCTCCTGTCATATCGACAACTGTGGACTCGATTCCCACACGGCAGTCGTCTCCTGAAATTATCGCATCTATCTTGCCGTCCATATCCGCTATCACATCGCGCGCTCTTGTAGGACTCGGGCTTCCGGAAATATTGGCACTCGGTGCTGCAATCGGGCATCCTGCATAGTTTATCAGGCTGAGTGCCGCCTTGCTGTCCGGCATCCGCACCGCAACTGTCTCAAGACCTCCTGTTGTTCTGTACGGAACCTCATCCTTTTTCTTAAGAACCATTGTGAGCGGCCCCGGCCAGAAATTCTCTATGAGTGCTACGATATCTGCACTGAGCATCGGTGTCAGCTGTCCGATATCGCTCGCTCTGGATATGTGGACAATCATAGGATTGTCGCTTGGTCTGCCTTTTGCCTCATATACTCTTGCCACGGCATCCGGGTTAAGTGCATCCGCACCCAGTCCGTATACGGTTTCTGTAGGGAATGCAACAAGCCCGCCGCGGCTGATTATTTCGGCTGCTTTTTTTATATCTTCTTCGCTTGTTGTGAGTATTTTTGTTTCCATGGTTTCACTCTCTTTATAAATCCGCTGCGCTCCGTTCGTCGGGTTTTCGCTTCGCTTTCTGCTGCATTTTCCGCTCCGGCTGAA
>CAVECM010000142.1:0-4073 GCA_963614095.1 Bacteroidaceae bacterium | reverse complement strand
ATACAGTGACATAGAAAACAGTCTTGTCGTTCAGGTCGTGGATGCGGCAAACAACAGGAAGAGACTCAGGGATCTTGTCTACAGACCTCTGGAAAACGGGTTTGCGATGATTCCATACGTCGTGCTGGATGAAAGCGAGCGCGGATGCCTGAGTGCTCCTGTGTCGAAGGGCATGGCTGAAGCTTACGGTTACGACATTGACAGACTCATTGACACAGCGGAGGCAAACACACGTGAACGTTACCAGCCGGCGTTTACAGATATGTTAGGTATGCTGACGGACATAGACGGAGCAAGGAAGACATCGAACCTGATGCGCGAGGATTTCAGCATCAGCCCGTCGGAAGAGATGTATGTTCTGACAAACAGCACCGGAATAAACGGAGCAGGCGTGCTTTTCTACCCGGGTGTGCAGGAGAGAATCGGGGAACTCCTCGGGGACAATTACTATGTCCTTCCGTCAAGCCTGCATGAGGTGATTATCGTCCCGGAGAAAAAGTCGCCGGGAACTGAGGTGCTGCATTCTCTTGTAAAGCAGACAAATGCCACTGTTGTCGACAAAAGCGAGCTGCTCAGCGACAGGGTGCTGCTGTTTGACAGAGAAAAGAGCAGACTCATTGACACGACGCCTCATGAGAAAAACAGATGGGACAGAAACGAAAGGTAGGGCCTGACATAATCAGAAATGTTAATGTTAAAAAAAACACCGGAAGGAACAATGATTTAAGGGCTGAGAAATCAGGAAGGATCGAGGATGGAGATAAAAGTTAATAAGGAGATAAGGGAATACTCGGAGAACATGTTTTTCGGACTGACACTGCGTCAGTTCGTTTTTTCTTTTCTGGGATGTGCGGCGGCGGTCGGGGTGTACTTCCTGTGCCGGAACGTCCTGGGACTTGAAATCACCACATGGCTGTGCGTCATGGCAGTGGTGCCCTTTGCGGTAATGGGTTTTGTGAGATACAACGGGATGCCCGCAGAAAAGGTCGCCGCGGCCTATGTGAAATACAGGTTTATATTTCCGAGGCGATATGTAAACCGCCCCGTGTCTGTTTACTATAAGATTATGGAAGAGAGCACTGCGCAGAGACTCGGAAGCCTCACGAAAAGACAGATAAGGAAAATCAGAAGACGCGAAAAAAAGGCAGTGAAAAATACCGCACGCTGCGGCTGCGGAAAAACAGACAGCATAAACGGAAGGAACGGAATAAACGGAAGGAGAGGAGGCGGCATATGCTGAAGACACTGAGACTTTTACAGAAAAGAGAAAAGGAAAAATTCAGAATCCCGAGAACCGTGCAGGACCTTATTCCCATAGATACGGTATACCCGGACGGCATCTTCATGGCGGCACCGGGGAAATTCACAAAGACATACAGATTCGATGACATCAACTATGCGGCGGCATCGCTTCCCGACAGGGAATCGGCATTCATGAAATACAGCGCGATGCTCAACTCCCTTGATACCGGCGCGGTAACCAAGATAACGATAAACAACAGGCGGATGGACAGGCGGGAGATTGCAAGGGACATCCTGCTTAAGTCCAGGGACGACAGACTGAACGAATACAGGAAGGAATACAACAGGATGCTTGCGGACAGGGCACTCGGGCAGTCCGCCATGGTGCAGGACAAATACATCACCCTGACAGTATTCAAAAACACCATCGAGGACGCCAGAGCATACTTTTCCAGAGTGGGAGGGGAGCTGCAGAGCCATTTTGCAAAGCTCGGCTCAGGGCTGCATGAAGTCAGCGCAGACGAAAGGCTGAAGAATCTTTACAGCTTCTACCGCACGGGCGAGGAATCGATTTACAATTTCGACATACGTGATTCCGTGCGCAAAGGGCACAGCTTCAAGGATTACATAGGTCCTGACAGCATCGAGGTCTTTGATGATTATTTCATGCTGGGCGAAAAGTACGGCAGGGTTCTTTTTCTGAGGGATTATGCGGCGTTTATCAACGACGAGCTGGTGACGGAGCTCACGGACATACCGAGGAATCTCATGCTCAGCATTGACATTATCCCGGTTCCCACAGAAGAAGCCGTCAGAGAAGTTGAGAGCCGGATGCTCGGCATAGAGACAAATGCGGCAAACTGGCAGAGGCGTCAGAATGCATACAATAATTTTTCTGCGGTGCTGCCGTATGACATGGAGCTTCAGAGAAGGGAGACAAAGGAATTTCTCGAAGACCTGACTACAAGGGACAAGCGGATGATGTTCGCGCTTCTCACAGTGGTGCATATGGCGGACTCAAAAGAGCAGCTCGACCAGGACACAGCGATGATAAAGACATCGGCACAGCAGAGAATGTGCAGACTTTCCACGCTGAAATGGCAGCAGATGGACGGACTGAACACCGCGCTTCCCATAGGCGTGATGAAAATCGATGTGCCCCGCACCCTCACAACGGAGAGCCTTGCGGCTCTTATGCCGTTCCGTGTAAGGGAGATAAATCACAGGCACGGCATCTACTACGGACAGAATGCGGTTTCCGGCAATATGATCATAGCGGACAGGCGGCAGCTGATGAACGGAAACTCCTTCATACTCGGCGTGTCCGGCTCGGGAAAGTCGTTTGCGGGAAAGAACGAGATAGTGAATCTGATGCTTGCAGGGGACTGCGATATCATTCTGCTGGATCCAGAGCGCGAGTACAGCCCTCTTGTCCGTGCGATGGGCGGCGAGGTGATTCACATATCCGCGGCGAGCCCGAATCATATAAATGCGATGGACATGAACAGGGAATACGGCGACGGTGCCAATCCGGTGATTCTGAAGTCCGAGTTTGTACTGTCGCTGTGCGAGCAGCTTGTGGGCGGGCAGCACATGGGCGCAAAGCAGAAATCGATAATTGACAGATGCACAGCAAGAGTTTACAGACAGTATCAGGAGCAGGGCTACACCGGGCAGCCGCCGACACTGCAGGATTTCTATGATGAACTTATGAGACAGCCCGAACAGGAGGCGGGCGAGCTGGCACTGGCCATGGAACTCTTTACAAAAGGCTCGCTGGACACATTTGCGAAACACACGAACGTGGATACCAACAACCGCCTCATATGCTACGATATTCTGGACCTCGGAAAGCAGCTGATGCCGATGGGGATGCTGGTGGTGCTGGACAGCATACTGAACCGTATCACGAAAAACAGGGCGCACGGCAGGCAGACGTTCGTGTTCATAGACGAGATATATGTGCTTTTCCGGCATGAATACTCTGCGAATTTCCTGTTCACGTTATGGAAAAGGGTGCGCAAATACGGTGCGTACTGTACGGGCATAACGCAGAATCTGGAGGATCTGCTGCAGTCTCATACGGCAAGGACGATGCTGGCAAACTCGGAGTTTCTGATAATGCTGAATCAGGCGCCGACGGACCGGCACGAGCTGGCAAAGCTGATTAACATATCGGAGAAGCAGATGGAATACATCACGGACGTGGAGACCGGATGCGGCCTCATGAAAATCGGCAGTGCGCTGATTCCGTTCGAAAACAGATTCCCTCAGAACACCCGGCTTTACAGGCTGATGAGCACCCGCCCGGATGAGAAATTTCAGTGAGGGGGGTGTGGATGCAGAGCTTCCCGATACTAGTCCCTGGACGAATAATTTAATACAGCAGAATAGCAAGGTGACCTGCATGAGTAAGTAACCTCAGAAGATGAAAGTGTCTTTTGAAGTGCAAAGCTCTGCAGGTCTCTTTTGTTTTATACGGATTCAGAAATGCCGGAAACGGTTAAAAACAGATTACATCAGAATATTATTCACAGCGCAGCAAAACGGCAGCCATAGATTCGGCTGTCGTTTTGTTATACCGCAGAATCAGGAATTTCAAACAGCAGGAGGTGGCAGAAACGGCTGATATAAAAACAAGAAGAACAGATAACGGATACATAAGAACTCTCAATAGGTCAATAGCTTCTTCACACAGAATCCGCAGCGCGGCACCGGAGATAGGATATATGCACCGCGGGGCAGGTTCGCTTGGGGGTGAGGGAGCCCGGGGACGAGCAGATACAGGCAGCCTCGGCGGATATGATGCTGGTGGATTCAGCGGATATGAT
>CAVECM010000141.1:0-4268 GCA_963614095.1 Bacteroidaceae bacterium | reverse complement strand
CTTTCCCATGTTATACCTCTTTATGTGTTTTATATTTTGCTTCAGCAGCCATGCAGTCAACGAATTGAAAATCAGCAATCAGCATAACTCCCTCGCAACAATATTATACAATATTTACATAAATTGTCAATTAAATTCTTCTTTTTTCTCCCTCATGCCGATTTTCATCAGAAAACTGTCAATCTGATGCAATGTTGTCTTACAATACACTGCCCGCAGCGATATGCAGTGCTCTTTATGACACACGATGCGCAGACGGCGCACGGCGCATAAAACTGCACATTCAGGCACATTCGAGCATGTTAAATTTATGTGCGGGTTTTGTGAAATTTTTTGTCAAGTATCAAAAATCCCTTTACACTGTCTTTTTCAAGTGATAGAATCAAAGCAAATGTGATGCGTTTTTACTTATGCATCATGTATGAATATTTATTAAGAGGACAAAATCATGTTAATCAGAAGCTTTGCAGCTGAATACTTTTATTTTTACTTTACTTTCTTTAGGGGTAAGGTGAATTTCGCTGCAATGAGATAGCTGATCTGAGTTTAAACAGGATTTGGTAAGAAAGTTATCCGCAAGTGAAATTCACTTGCGGATTTTTTATTACCTGACCGCAGAAAGACAGAACCGAACAGACAATAAATACCGCAGTCACAGAAAATCAAAAGAAAGAAGGCAAGCAAAATGATCGTTGTATTAAAAGACAATCCCGATAAGAAACAGCTCGACAACCTGGTTTCATGGCTCAAAAGCATGGGCCTCGACATCCATTTCAGCGAAGGCCAGTCCGCCACAATCCTCGGACTCGTCGGCGACACAAGCACAGTCGATATCGACCTGATAAACGCCCTCGACATCGTTGAAACAGTTAAGCGTGTCCAGGAACCATACAAAAACGTAAACCGCAAGTTCCATCCAGAGGACACCATCGTGGAGATCGCAGACGGCGTCAGCATAGGCGGCGGCAATTTCCAGGTCATCGCAGGACCATGCTCAGTGGAATCCAAGGATCAGATCTGTCTGGTCGCAGAGGAAGTCAAGAAAGCCGGCGCAAAACTCCTCAGAGGCGGAGCTTTCAAGCCGAGAACATCACCCTACGCATTCCAGGGCATGCGGGCTGAGGGCATCGACCTTCTCCTTGAAGCAAAAGAAAAAACCGGCCTTCCTATTGTCACAGAAGTAATGGACATCTCACAGCTGCCGCTTTTCGAAAACGTGGACGTAATTCAGGTCGGTGCGAGAAATATGCAGAACTTCGAACTCCTCAAGAAGGTCGGCAGGCTCGACAAGCCGATTCTTCTCAAAAGAGGCCTTGCAAACACACTTCAGGAGCTTCTGATGAGCGCTGAATACATAATGGCCGGCGGCAACGAAAAAGTGATACTCTGCGAAAGAGGCATCAGAACATTTGAAACCGCTACGCGAAACACACTTGACCTTTCGGCCGTGCCGCTTCTCAAGACGATGACGCACCTTCCGATTATAGTCGACCCGAGCCACGCGACCGGCATCGCATCAATGGTAAAGCCTATGGCGATGGCCGCAACCGCAGCCGGTGCAGACGGACTCATGATCGAGGTGCACAACAACCCGCCTGCAGCTTTATGCGACGGCGCGCAGTCACTCACACCCGCAGCATTTGCAGATGTGATGGAGGCAGTCAACCTCATCAGACCGCTGGCATACAAAGGATAAATATACGGAAATCATTCCGGCCGGAAATTCATAAGGCAGCCCGCCGGGTCAAACAGGAGAATCAACAGAAAAGGATACATTTAATATCTGAAAACATTATACGAGGAGACTATACAATGGAAATAGGAATCGCAGGGCTGGGGCTCATCGGCGGCTCGCTCGCCAAGGCAATCAGCCAGAACACCGACCATACTGTTTACGGGCACGACATCTCAGATCAAGTCGTGAAGAAGGCTGTGCTTGTGGACGCCATAGAGCAGCCGCTGACCGATAAGCTGCTGCCGCAGTGCGATATGCTGATTGTGGCGCTTTACCCACAGGCCGCTATAGATTATGTAAAGTCGCACGCTGACCTCATAAAACCCGGGGCAATTGTCGTCGACTGCTGCGGCGTCAAGAAAATCGTATGCGACGCACTGATTCCCCTTGCCGAGGAAAAAGGCTTCCTCTTCATCGGCGGACACCCCATGGCAGGACTCGAACACTCGGGCTTTACATATGCAAAAAAGTCACTCTTCAACAATGCATCAATGATATTCACCGCCACAAAGGGACCCATCGAAAGCGTCAGCATACTCAAGGATCTTTTCACCTCGATCGGCTTCACGAATATCGAAATCACCACGCCGGAGGAGCACGACAAGCGAATCGCATTCACGTCGCAGCTGGCGCATGTGGTTTCCAATGCATACATCAAAAGCCCCACAGCCATGATGCACGCAGGATTTTCCGCCGGGAGCTACAAGGATCTGACGCGAGTCGCAAAGCTCAACGAGGATATGTGGACCGAGCTTTTCCTCGAAAACCCGGAAAACCTTGCGGACGAAATTGACACGCTGATAGAAAATCTGAAGCTTTACAGCGATGCGATAAAGGCAAACGACAGCGAAACGCTCCGTGCCCTGCTCCGAGACGGCCGTGAGAAAAAAGCCGTCATCGACGGGGAAATATTCTGATTCAGGCGGCACAGATTCGCTCTTATCAGCGGCGGCACAGGCTCACTCATACCGGCGGCAGCACAGATTCACTCATACCGGCGGCTCTTCCGGTTCCCGAATCCGATTGCCGAGGCGTTCCGGGCGCCGCCGGCGCCTGATATGCCTGCCGCCGGACAGAATCACCGGCACCTGCACAACTTAAGGAGAAAACAATGATAAAAATATCTGTTTCAGCATCAAGAAAATACAATGTCATAATGGAAAAAGGCGCGCTTGCCGGGGCCGGCAGTTTTCTGGCGGAGGCGGGCATCGTTTCCGGTGCTCCTCTGAAGCAGGCCTCCGAGGAGATCCCGAATCCGGCATCGAATAAAATCAATTCGAATCCTGCCGGCACGTCCGCTGCTCCGGATAAAATGCATCACGGAGAAAAAACAGCTGAGTCACCGGGCGGCAGAAAGCTCTGCATCGTAACCGACAAAAGCGTCGCGCCGCTTTACGGCTCCGCAGACGGGGCATTATGGAAATCGCTCACCGACGCGGGATTTGAGCTTTACACATTCGTATTCGAGGGGGGCGAAAAGACCAAAACGCTCGATACGATCGCAAAGCTCCTGAACTTTCTTGCAGACAGCCGCTTCACCAGAAGCGACATTCTTGCCGCCCTCGGAGGCGGAATCGTCGGCGATGTGACAGGCTTCGCAGCTGCATCATATCTCAGAGGCGTGGAATATATTCAGATTCCGACAACCCTGCTGGCCATCGTTGACTCCTCGGTCGGCGGCAAAACCGGCGTTAATCTCAATGCAGGCAAAAACCTTGCAGGCGCATTCTGGCAACCGTCGCTCGTGCTTTTTGACCCCGATGTTCTCCGTACTCTGTCATACGACACGACTCTGGATGGCATCGCCGAGGCTGTAAAGTCAGGCTTCATCGCTGACTCAGATATTATTGATATGGCCGCGGAATATACCGCCGGCGCCGGCATTTCAAGCATCCCGAGCGAACCGGCCGAGATTCCCGAGGCGTTCCCGGAATCCGATTTTCCGTTCCTGACCCGGCTGGCCGCGAAAGCAGTTAATGTAAAGCGCGCCGTTGTCGAGGAGGACGAACGCGAAAGCGGCTGCAGACAGCTGCTCAATTTCGGCCATACCCTGGCCCATGCAATAGAAAAGTGCAGCGATTACGGCATCAGCCACGGTCATGCCGTCGCCGCGGGAATGGTCATCGTATCAGCAGCAGCGGATGCGCTCGGATGGACAAAAGAAAAATGTGCCGGTCCTCTGCTCAATATTCTGCAGCAGTTCCGATTCCCGCTGCAATGCCCATATACCCCCGAAGAACTGACAGCTGCGGCTTTGCAGGATAAAAAAATCCGCGGTTCACAGATAACTCTTGTGATCCCCGAAAGACTCGGGCGCTGCACCCTGAAGACTATAGATACCGGTAATCTGCAGCAGTTCATCACCTGCGGACTGGAAGCAATGAGAGATTTACAGTCGGAATAGCTCATTATATCTGTGTACCCGCCGGAACCCGTATCCTAACCGTATTGAAACAAACAGCTTGAAACAAACAGCTTGAAACAATCCGATCAACTGAAAGGACTCTGATCAATGGACATAGAAATAATCCCC
>CAVECM010000140.1:0-4381 GCA_963614095.1 Bacteroidaceae bacterium | reverse complement strand
CGCATCACTTATCTGCAAAGCTCGCACCATTTGCCCGCAAGGCGCTCATCTCTTGCCTGCCATCCGCTGCCTTTCTTCCGCTCCTGCATTAGCCATTTGAAACTACCCATAGTCGTTATTGTCTACATCCTCATTTTTCAACCCGTGTCGCCGGCTGCATCAAGCGGATAGCCAATATCAGCTACCCATGCTCATTCAGTATTGCGGAAATCTGCACAGAAACAGCCTCATGCAAAAGCTCAGAAGGCTTGATTTTATTACGTTTACAGCATGCTTTACATGTCTGTACCCGCCTAATCCACATTTATTGGCACACTAGTTGCGTATATTATTTACATAATACAGTCATAAACCACCGGGAAAACGCACAGGCTGCGAGGTAAAATCTGTTAATGCTGCACTGATCTGTGATTGTCTCTCCGGCCGCAGCACTGCGGCTGAAGGGCATCCCTGTCGAAACGACAGTAAAACTGCATGACAGCTCAGCAACACGCCGAAGCGTCTCAGCATGACAGCGGCGAACTGCATGAGCCGTCCGACACATCGAAATGCCGTGCATAATCTCCCCGGGATATCAGTGATTTGCAAAGGAGTGAATGATAATGAAAAAAGTAGTAGTAGTAGGATACGGAACTATCGGACAGAGACTCGCAGACGGAGTGGCAATGCAGGACGACATGGAACTGGTCGGCGTAGTTGACGCCGCAGTAAGTCTCGGTATCAGAGCACTCAAAGAAAAAGGAATGCCGTACAAGCTTTACGCTGTAAACGAAGATGCCAGAATAGCATTCGAAGAAATCGGAGCTCCTGTCGCAGGTCTCATAGAAGATGCCCTCGATCAGGCTGACATCGTACTCGATGCAGCATCAGCAGGCGTCGGAGCAAAGAACAAGGAGCTTTACAAGGCAAAAGGCCTCAAGGCAGTCTTCCAGGGCGGCGAGAAGAATGATGTTGCAGACGTTTTCTTCCACGGATACGCCAACTATGAAAAAGGCGTGGGCGCAGATTTCCTCAAGCTGACCAGCTGCAACACAACAGGCCTCATCAGAGCCATCGACTGCCTCGACAAAAAATGCGGCATTGAGAAAGTCGCAATCACAATAGTAAGAAGAGTAGCAGATCCGGGCGACTACCACAGAGGTCTCACCAACGCACTCGAGGTTGACCAGGCTCCGAACCACCAGGCAGTTGACCTGATGACAATAATGCCTCACATCGATGCAACAGGCATCCTCGTTCACGCACCTGTGACACATGGTCACTTCATCACAGTACTGGCAACCCCTAAAAAAGACATCACCGTGGAAGAGGCAATCGCAGCCTTCAAAGAACACGACCGAATCAGAATGGTTCGCCTCGAAGACGGTTTTAAGGGCAACGCCTCCATATTCAAATACGCAAGAGACCTCGGCAGACCGCGCGGCGATCTTTACGAGATCTGCATCTGGGAAAACACTATCGTAAAATCCGGCAGAGACCTCATGTTCGGCATTCACATCCCTCAGGAAAGCGTTACGATTCCGGAAACAATCGACGCAGTACGCGCAGCACTCGGCATGGACACAGACGGAGCCGCAGCCGTAGCTAAAACAAACAAGAACCTCGGTCTCGGCACCTGGAAGGAATAACCATGAAAAGCATATACGATTATGACTACAGCGGCAGGACTGTACTTCTGCGGGTTGACATAAACTCCCCCATCGACCCTGTCACGAAAAAAATAGTCAGCGACAACAGAATCAGGAAGAGCATACCCACCATCCGGGCAATTCTCGACAAAGGGGCCAAGCTGGTGATGATTGCACACCAGGGAGACACCCTCGACTACAGCAACCTGATACCTTTGCAGGAGCACGCGGAAAAGCTCAGTGAATATCTCGGCAGCACGGTTGCGTACATAGACGACCCGTGCGGTCCTGCGGCGCAGCAGATGATAAAAGACCTGAAGCCCGGCGAGGCTCTGCTTCTCGGCAACCTCCGATACCTTACGGAGGAGATTTCGACATTCGAGAATGCTGTAAAGCTCGCTCCTGAGGATATGAAGGACACATATCTCGTCAGATCGCTCCTGCCGCTCTGCGATTATTATGTAAATGACGCGTTTGCTGCTGCACACAGGAACGCTCCGTCAATGGTGGCCTTTCAGCGGCTGCTCCCGACGGCTGCCGGTCTGCTGATGCAGAAGGAGGTTGAGGCTCTGGACAATATCATGGAGCACCCGCAGAGCCCGTGCGTCTTCGTTCTCGGAGGTGCGAAAATCTCAGATGCGTTCGGCATGATGAAGCAGGTGCTGCAGTCCGGGCAGGCGGATCTGATTCTGACCGGCGGCGTAACCGGCGAAATCATGCTGCTGGCAAGCGGATACACCCTCGGATCGGTAAAAGAGAAGTTCATAACCGACAGAGGGCTGGACGTGTTCATAAAAGATGCGAAGGAATATCTGGCACAGTATCCGGGCAGAATCATTTTCCCTTCGGATCTGGCTTATGAAAAGGACGGCACAAGGCAGAACATCACAATCGACAAACTGCCTGCCGAAGAAATGTTCATGGACATAGGCGGGGAAACTATCGCGCTTTATGAGAAAAAACTGGCTGAAGCGAAAACCATATTCGTGAACGGACCGGCAGGTGTTTATGAAAATCCGCTGTTCGAGGAGGGCACGAGGCGCATATGGAAAGCCATCGCAGCATCGGACGGTTATTCGGTAATCGGCGGCGGCGATACAGTCAGTGCGGCACAGCGATACATCAACCTTGATGATATCGGCTATGTGTGTACCGCAGGCGGCGCAATGGTCAGATATATTTCCGGGAAAGAGCTTCCACTGATAAAAGCCATGAAATCAGCCAGGACAGAATAAGCATTCCGGGTCCGGCTCTAATGCCGGGCCCGGAATTGATATAACGGAGAAGCAAACTGCCGCAGCGGAAAAGCAAATCAATATAACGGAGAATCACTATGAAAATAGAATTAGGATACGGCGAGAGCGTTCAAACCGCTGAGATACCCGACAGAAATATATTGAAAATACTGAGATCCAACGCAGCCGGCACTGCGGGCGGGACCTCGGGCGCAGAATCAGACCCCGCGAGCGCTCCCGGCTGTCCGGGTACTACAGACCCCGCAGACAGCTCTGCAAACGCGGCAGGCGGCTGCCCGGGTGCCGGCGCCGACTCAGCAAAGGACTATGCCGATACAGCTGACAGCATTGTACGCGAGGCTCTGAAGTACCCCATCGCCTCCCCTCTTCTCAGAGAAACGGTTAAGCCCGGCGAAAAAATCGCTGTCATTACCAGCGACATCACCAGACCCATGCCGACATGGGAGGTAATGCCTGCCGTGCTCGATGAGCTTTATGCAGCCGGAGTGCCTGCTGACGACATAACTCTGGTGTTTGCGCTGGGAAGCCACAGGGCACATACTGAGGAAGAAAAAAAACACCTGGCGGGCGAGCGTGCATACAGCGAAATCAAATGTATCGACAGCGACCCGGACGACTGCATCCGCCTCGGCACAACAAAAGCCGGAACACCGGTTGACATAACAAGAGTCGTCGCAGAGGCCGACCGCAGGATATGCCTCGGCAATATTGAATACCACTACTTTGCAGGATATTCGGGAGGAGCCAAGGCAATAATGCCCGGAGTCTCCACGCCGGCAGCCATCCAGGCCAACCACAGCATGATGATACAGGAAAAAGCCCACGCGGGAAACATTACTGACAACCCACTTCGTGCTGACCTTGAGGAGGCTGCGGCTTTGTGCGGCGTTGACTTTATCGTCAATGTGGTACTGAGCGAGCACAAGAAAATAATAAAAGCATTTGCCGGCGATCTGACAAAAGCCCACCGCGAGGGATGCCGGTTTCTTGACAGCCTCTATCAGGTACCGATTCCTCAGCGTGCGGACATCGTCATTGTTTCACAGGGCGGTGCTCCGAAGGATCTGAATCTTTACCAGACTCAGAAGGCTCTGGATAATGCAAAGCACGCGGTAAAGGATGGCGGCGCGATAATTCTCGTCGGCTCATGCAGAGAAGGCCTCGGCCAGAAAACCTTTGAAGAATGGATGACTCAGGCCGAAAAACCTGCAGATCTGATAAAAAGAATCCGCGAGAATTTCAGACTCGGCGGACACAAGGCGGCCGCAATAGCCACGGTTCTGGAAAAAGCAGATATATATCTCGTATCCGAAATGAATCCGGATTTTGTAAAGAGCATATTCATGAAGCCATGCAGCAGCCTGCAGGCAGCAGTCGACCGCGCCTTTGCAGAGCAGGGCGAAAACGCATCCGTAATTGTGATGCCGTACGGCGGCTCGACACTGCCGAAAGCACCTGCAGAACAGATATAAACAGGTATAAACAAATATAAACAGA
>CAVECM010000139.1:0-4465 GCA_963614095.1 Bacteroidaceae bacterium | reverse complement strand
CCGAGGGCATCAAAAGGAAAGATCTGATTCAGCCGGAGCTGAGGACACCGATACGGGAGCTGCGATTCGAGACGCGGCTCCCGATTTTATTTATGATTTGATTCAGAATGCTGATTTGAAAACCCTTCCGTAAACCGGCGCTGCCTCTGATTACAGTCTGCGGCGGTTCAGCCAGTATACAAGTATTATCAGCGGCACGGTCACGGCCAGTATAGGATAAAAGTATTCTATCGGAAAATATCCGTACAGAACCCCTCCGATGACAGGTCCGAGAGCCATCCCGAGATCCAGACCGACATAGTATGTGCTGTTGGCGAGCCCGCGCTTTCCTTCTCCCGCAAGCAGTATCGCCTTTGACTGGCAGACTGAGCACATGATGCCGTAGCCTCCGGCCATGAACATGCCCGCAAAGAATATGTAAAGATTGCTCTTCATGACTGTCAGCATGAAGATGCTCGCCAGGGCGCTCGCTGAACTCATGGCTATAAAAAAATAAAACGGTTTTTTATCAAAAATATTCCTCATGGAAAGACGCTGCACGAGCAGCATTATCGCATACAGCGGGAAAAACAGGCTTACTGTCACATGCAGATGCCTCTGCGCGGTATAATTCACCAGAAATGACTGGGTTGCAAAGTATGGAATCGCAAACAGCATCACGATGACAGCAACGGGCAGCACTTTTTTATCAACAATTTCCGGCCTGACACGTACATCCCGGTCTGCTTTCTCTCTTTCTGCCTGTATCGGCTCGCCCTTGTCGCGTATGAACTGAATCACCAGAACCGTTAATGCTCCAAATACAGCTGCAATAACAAGTGCCGCTCTGTACCCGAATTTCTGATATACACTCACGCCGACTGCCGGAGCGATTGCCATGGCCAGAGCATTCATTGCCCCGTACAGTCCCATCCCCGATCCTATCTTCTCTTTGGGCAGCATATTTGACATCCATGTCGACATGCAGACAGAACAGCAGGCA
The DNA here is from genome assembly GCA_963614095.1 of Bacteroidaceae bacterium. GTDB lineage: Bacteria > Bacillota > Clostridia > Peptostreptococcales > Anaerovoracaceae > Lentihominibacter. Next base: position 3,483 of record CAVECM010000139.1, on the reverse strand, counting down.
AAACCCACTCCGTTCACGATACGCGAAACGATTACGACAATAGAATTTTCTGCAGCTATATATCCGACACACGCAGCCGTCACCAGCACCGCACCGACAAAGGAAAGCCGGTATTTGCTTATCTTGTCAGCCAGATTGCCCACAAGCGGGCGGCAGAGAAGAGAGCATATATTCGTCAACCCTCCTATGATTCCCATTACTGCCGCACTTGCCCCGAGACTCTCGGAATAACCTGTAATCAAAGGTGTGACCAGCATAGGACACGCCATATAAAAAAAACTCGAAATCAGAATCAGAATAATATCACGACTGCAGCCTTTACATAACATATAATCCCCTTCTCTGTAAAAAATACTTTCATAGAAAATGCGGGCGTACACCCGCACTGATATTATACCATGATTTTACTGTTTTGTCCGACTCAGCCGGTCAGACTGAGCTGATGCCGCTGCATATTCTATGTCATCCGAGATGCTCGGGGGTTATCCGGCCCTGCCTCTGGTTCGATGTGCCGGGAAGTTGTCCGGCCCTGCCTTTAATTCGATGCGCCCGGCGTTTGCTGTGCCGCCTCTGATCCGATGCGTTCGGTTTTCACTGTACTGCTGTGCTGTTTTTCTGTCAATAATGAAACGAACCGGAAGCGCTTATCAAGCCATTCTCCCATGATTCCCACTGCTTTTCCCATTGTAAATGCCGCAAGAATCGTCCCGATGCCCAGGCCTCTCAGGTGTCCGAGAAAAATAATCGTCATCCCGGCTGTAACAGCCAGGCAGATCACATCAAATGATATTTTAATCCTCGGATAGCTGACTCCCGTAATCTGTGACAGCTCCCGCGGAAAAAGATCCGTCGGCACGATAGGGAGACAGCACCTGTTTGAAAGTGCAATGCCGAAGCTGATCAGCAGGTAACTGACAATAAACCAGACCACACGCCACAACAGACTGTCCGGCAGGATTGTAACCCACATCTCATGTATATCCAGCATTTTTCCGAATGCGAAGCCTACAACAAAGCTGAACAGGTACTGCGGTACAAAGCGCCTGCGCATAATCATCAGGCTCATAACCAGCAGCCCCTGAAAAATATAGGTCCATGTCCCAAGGGACAGATCCGGCAAAACCTCTGAAAAAGCAAAAGGCAGGCTTGAAATCGCAGATATCCCTGACCCGGAATACAGCATCAGCACAACGCCGAGGCTGTTTATCACAACAATCAGCATAAGCGCTGCCTCGCCTCTCAATATCGGTTTCTCTCCTTCAGATAAATTCTCTTCCAATTTACATTCCTCCTGTATATGATAATTTATGCAGAGCTTTTACATAATTTATATATTCTGCAGCCAATCCCGAATACCGGCTTTTCATCCCTGCGGAATGCGATATTTCTCTGTATCTTTTGCATAACTTGTCTATTCTGTAATTAATCTCAAATAAGTTTGATATAGCTTATCTGCTCTGCAGCAATCTCTGATATCAGCTTAGTACCGGCACAATCTCTTAACAAATAAATAATTTCTTGCAAACTATAGAATTTATCTATGATGAGTGCTATAGTAAATTCTGAAGGGAGAGTTTTATATGAATCTGTTTTATCTGCGGTACTTTGTCACACTGGCTCATGTGCAGCATTATACAAAAGCGGCAAAACAGCTGTGCATCGCGCAGCCGAGTCTCAGCCACGCAATCTCTCAGATGGAGAAGGAACTCGGGGTCCCGCTTTTTGAGAAGAGCGGAAGAAAAACAACTCTGACGCGTTTCGGAGAAGAGTTCCTGACCTGTGCTGAACGCACACTTGCCTCGCTCGATGCCGGCATCGAATCCATACAGCGCAGTGCCCGGGGAGATGGTCTGATACGCCTGGGGTTCCTGCGGATTTTAGGGGTTGAGTTCATCCCGAGGCTTGCAGCTGAGTTTCTTCGTGAAAATCCGGACTCAAACATCCGGTTCACATTTCACAGCGGAGTCACGGGGAGGCTTCTGGACGGGCTGTCTTCAAAACAATTCGATCTTGTATTCAGCTCTGAGCCTTCTCCTGAGCGCGGCTTTACTGCAGTTCCGATACAGAAGCAGGACCTGGTCCTAATTGTGCCGGACGGTCATCCGCTTTCATCGCGCCACACTGTCGACTTGTCTGAAACCGCACCTTATCCGCAGGTGTTTTTTGAAAAGAGCTCAGGAATCCGTTCCGTGACAGATCAGATGTTTTCCCGGAGCGGGATAAAGCCGATTATAGCATACGAAACAGAAGAGGATCAGGTCATCGCCGGCCTTGTTTCCCGGGGATTCGGCATCGCTGTAGTTCCCTACATGGATCTGCTGATGAAGCTGAATGTGAAGATTCTGCAGATCAATTCTCCGGCGTACGAAAGAAATATTTTCATGGTAAATGATGACAGCACCTTTATGCCTCCGTGCGTGGAAAACTTCCGGCAGTTTGTGCTGGAGCACGCGGCCTCAGACAGGAAAATAATCATTTAGTTTTTCTATTGTTTTATTGGAAATATACATGAATGAATCGCTCGTTTTTTAAATTGCAGACTTGCGGTCTATCGGATTTCGTTATAATAAGCAGAACCGGGAGGTTAATATGTATTCAATTTCAGGATCGTTGTTTTCTGTTTTTTCGTTGGTAATGATCAGTGCGCAATTACTTTTACATAAAATGTCATATGATTATCCACGTCTGGGATTTATAGTAATCACCCTTATTTCTTTAATTGCGGCGGTTTACTTTTTTATCCTTGATTACAGCAGCAGAAAAAATCACAAAGAATAGAAAACATTTGATTTATCGGAGGTTCTCTGCTATGAAAAACAAATGAAGTGCATTTAAAAAATATTACTGAACACTCTGTCAGGCTGCCTGAAAACAACAAAGCGGAAGGAATTGTTTCCCTCCGCTTTACTGTTTTATTTAATTGCCGTATATTTGTCTGTGTGGTTATTTCCCGGTCTGCCGGTTATCTCCTGCTGCGGACTGAGCTGCGGCGCAGGATTACTATCGCGCAGGCAAGGCTTGCCAGCATCAGCAATGCGATGATACCGATGATGCTGCCATAGCTGTCGCCTGTTCCCGGAGAATCTCCGGCAGATTCGGATCCTGTTTTATCCGATGTTTTGGCTGCCGCGCCATCCGATTTAGAAGTCTTGTCCGTTGAACTGTCCTTGTCCGCAGGCTTCGCACTCTGCTTCTCGTAATATGCACAGAACACATTATCACCGTCTGCAGACACTATGCCCTTATCCATGCTGACGCATTTGTAGACATTGCCGTCATCATCTGTCAAAGTCGATTCGGCGTTTTCGGAGATGACGTCTGTGCCGTCTTCTGCCATACCATCCAAATGCTTTAACTCAATCACCGGATCGGAATCCTTCACAACATATTTAATGAGGTAGTAGTACTGTCCCGGTTCAGCTTCGGCCTCCTCACTGTTTTTGCTGTACACAGCCGTAAGAGTTATGCCGCCCTGAAGATCCT
>CAVECM010000138.1:0-4485 GCA_963614095.1 Bacteroidaceae bacterium | reverse complement strand
GTAAATACGCTGGTTCTTTTTTGAAATATTATCAAAGTCATGTTCGTGGGTTTCATCATCATCCTCATGGTGAGGATGCTCGTGATGGTCGTGGCCGCATCCGCACCCGTCATCGTGATGGTGATGATCATGTTCGTGATGTTCGCATCCGCATCCGCACTCGTCCTCGTGATGGTGATGATGATCATGTTCGTGATGTTCGCATCCGCAGCCACATTCGTCGTCATGGTGATGATGTTCATGCTCGTGGTGGCCGTGTTCACATCCGCACTCGCATTCGTGTTCATCATGTTCGTGTATTGCTTCTTTATTCATTGATATGCTCCAGTGCAACGTCCAGAATCTCTTTCACATGATCGTCTGCCAGAGAGTAGTAGGCGTGCTTTCCTTTCTTCTCAAATTTGACCAGGTTATTGTCCCTGAGTACCTTTAACTGATGTGATATTGCTGATTTTGTCATATCCAGCAGAACTGCCAGGTCGCATACGCACATTTCGTGACAGTTCAGAGCAGACATGATTCGGATTCGGGTATTGTCACCGAACACCTTAAAAAGCCGGGCCATGCTGAAAAGACTTTCGTCGGGAACCATCTCGCACTTCACATGCTCGAGTACGTCCTCGTGTATAACAGCACAGTCGCAGCCGACTTCACTTTTTCCCATAGGCCGCCTCCTTGTAATATTTTAAAGATGCATTGATGCATCCTGCTGATTCAGCAAACTGTTTGCTTTTGCACCTTGTATTTTGTGAACTGCAGCTGAATGTCAGCTGCAAAAGAAACGATTGCACGAACATTCAACTGTTCTTCATGTCTGCATTATAGTTGAATGAGCATGCAACTGTCAATAGGTAATTGTGTTTTTTTATGAAAAACAGCACATGATGCATTGTCAGGACGTCAGGATGCACTGTCCGGATATGCTGCTGCAGGCGTCGGGAGAATATGAGAACACCAAAAATTTGACGAAATAATGCGGTTTGTGTTAGTATAACCGATAGCTACTTATGTATTGAAAACATTAGAATCCGGAGGGAAATGAAAAGATGATAAAGGTCAACAGAGATGTCTGCATAGAGTGTCAGACATGCGTTTCGATTTGTCCTTTTACTGTACTTGAAGAATCTGAAGAAGGAATACGACCGATAAAAGGTAAATTCTGTATTGACTGTATGCACTGCGGAGCTGTCTGCCCCACAGATGCTATATCGTATAAGGGCGAATCAGCAATATTCAGCGATGAGATGCCGATGATAAGCGAAGGTTTTATTAAAGATCTCACGAATCATATAATGATGAGAAGATCGCGCAGGCATTTTACAGAAGAGCAGGTGCCGCGGGAAGTCATAAAGGATGCACTTGACCTGGCGTCATGGGCTCCGAGTGCTAAGAATCAGCATCCCACAAAATGGATAATCATAGAATCACAGGACATTATGAACAGAATGATGGAGCTCATTCTGGATTATGTGAAAAAGACAGGTGTATCGCCGGAGATAGCGACAGAGATGGAAATCGGCAATAATGTTGTGATGGGCACAGCAACATCGCTGCTGCTTGCGTATGCCGATGACAATTCGATTTCGCCTGAAACAGATACTGCGATAGCAATGACGACGGCCGAGCTTTATCTTCAGGCAAAAGGTGTGGGCACATGCTGGGCAGGTTATCTGAAGAGAATGGCAAACACCATACCGGAGATAAAGGCTCTTCTTCCGAAGCTGCCTGACCATCACAGCTTTTATGGTGCGTTTATGCTGGGATATCCGGAAAATGAAGATTTCCTGCATATTCCGCAGCGATTCAAGCGTGCGGATATCGAGTGGGTATAAAAAATTGCAGATAGAGTATGCTGACTGGATACAGCTGCTCAGATACCGCAGGTATATATTCGGGTATGCGGTTTATAAATGCTATACGAAATGGTGAGAACTTATGGAAAATGATTTCATCAGATACAGCAGTGATGAATACAACAGAATAATACCTGTTGAAGGAACTGCATTGAGTTATATAGTTTATTCAGTAAAAGAATCTCCGGCGAGAATGCATGAAAGAGGCACGCTGGAGATTATTTTCTGTCTTAAAGGAAGTGTGAAATTTTCATATTCATATGAAGAATTCACAATCCGTGAGGGAGAATACGTTTCTGTTGATGTGGATGCATATTATCTGCATGAGGGCAGGGATAATATATGTGTATCGCTGTTTATGGATCTTGAACAGTATGAGGACAGGTACCCTGATATAAGCAGAGCACTGTTCATATGCGAGGGTATTGCAGGACATATTGAACCGTATCAGATTACTGCACACAACAAGCTGAAGGGCACAATGATTGCTGTTTTAAAGAATATAGCAGACGGTGAAACAGACAGCAGGACGCGGGCGAGGGCAGACAGTATAACAGATATTTTCATCAGCAGCTTTGAGATTGCTTTTTTTGACCGGGGAGCGTGCGATATCAGTGATGTCGATCTGAGAAGACTGCGAAAGGTAAACAGATATATCAAGGATCATATGAAAGAAAAAGTCAGAATATCAGACATTGCAGAACTGCTGAGCTTTACAGAAAGCTATACATCTGAATACCTGAGAAAAATGAGCCAGGGATACAAAACGATTCTCGAATATATCAGAGTGAATGCATCGGAAAGATATCTTCTTGAAACAGATATGACGATTGCCGCAATATCGGAGGAGTGCGGATTTTCGAATACAAAATATTACTACAAAGCGTTCAGAAAATGGTACAAATGCACGCCTAAAGAATTCCGCAGCGAATATCGCCGGCACAGGACAAAAGATATAACCTACCTGCCGATTGAAGCGGCAGGCGGGCTGATTAATAATATGCTTGTTGAGCACTATATGAATATTTTTGACTGATCTGCATCAGCGGCAGTAAGCGGATGTCTGTGCACCGGGCAGCGGCCGTGAAGCGTTGACGCAGCCGTGACAACTCAACAGACTTGTGTACCGGCAGAAGTCCGGAAACGTCTGAAAATCACTGTTTTAAGCATTGTGCTTTGCAGGCGTGCCGTGCTTTCTCTTGAAATAAACTGCGAGAAGATATCCGGCCACGCACAGAAATACAGAAATCAGAATGCTGACAGAATAAGGCGCGCTTCCGGAATCCTTGAAAGCTGCAGCGACCGACGGTCCGATCAGTGAACCGAACGAATAGCCGAAAAACATAAAGCCGTAGTTAGAGGCATTGTGTTCAGGCCCGAACAGGTCGAGAGTGAATGCCGGGAACATGCTGACGATGCCTCCGAAGCACAGTCCTATCAGGAATATAACCACCATGAATGATGCAATATTTGTTCGGCAGAAGAATGTGAACGCTGCAAACAGAATCGCCATTATCACGTAGATAAACGGCAGCGTCTGATACCTTCCGAATCGGTCGGAAATCATGCCCCATACTACGCGCCCGAGTGTGTTTCCCAGAGAAACGACACTTACCGCCAGGGCCGCAGCCGCAGCTGATGTGTGAATCATTTCCATTGCCATGTTTGAAGTCTGGCCTATTACCATGAGGCCGCCTGCGCCGCCCAGTGCATACAGAATCAGCAGGATATAAAACCTGGACGTTTTGAGCATCTGGACCGGTGTGTAGCTTATCGGAGCATCCGGTACTGCAGCCTCTTTTTTCGTCTGTTCCGCTTTGTTCATGCAAAGCTCACCTGATTCGTCTGCACGAGAATCTTCGTCTGCACCATTTGCAGCTGCTGAAGCAGGAACTGCTTTAGGCGCTTTTCTTATGAACAACAGACATATGGTGATGCATACTGCATAGATAACGGCAAAGATTCTGAATGTAGGCAGAACATCGTATGCCTCAATAAGATGCTGAGCCAGCGGTGCAGTGAAAATCGATGAAATCCCGGAGCCTGCGGTAAGTATGCCGCTTGCGAAACCTCTTCTTTCAGGGAAAAACTGAAGTATGTTGCTGAGGTTGCATATGTATATTATGGCCATGCTGAAGGCGCATATTATACCATAAGTCATGTAAATCCAGCCGATTGACTGCGTGAAGCTTGCCGCATACATGGATGCACAGAATACCACGGACGCACATATCAGTGTCTTCCTGAGGCCGAGTCTGTTGAGAACTCCGCCGCCGAATATCTGTGCGAACGGTCCGGTAATGCCGGCCAGAGTGAATACCAGCGCGGCAGCCGCAGCTGTCCAGCCGAATTTCTGCATGAGCGGCGTCGAGAAAACGCTCCACGTGTACGTGTAGCTGATTGTGAGATTCAGCATTGTACTTGCTGCCAGAACTACCCATCTGTTGTTTATCATTAGTCTTACCTCTTTGTTATTATCTGAGTTAACCGCCTGTGCAATATCAATAAAAGAAGAGCAGGCAGTTTTTTATTATGAATGTACTTTTGAGAGATGCTGCATTTCATATCTGCGCAACGTTCCCGCAAGCTTTATTAAAGAATACAATTATATAAATATTCCGGCAATGTCGAA
>CAVECM010000137.1:0-4563 GCA_963614095.1 Bacteroidaceae bacterium | reverse complement strand
TCCAGCATCAGATAATTAATTCTCGTTGAAGGCAGCTTGGTCTTTATCTTCGCTGTAATATCTCTCGCTGCTGCGATGCTTCTTTCGAAGGCTTCCTGTGAGAGCTTCCTGAGTTTTTCATTGTCTCCGTCATACTCATTTCTGGCCTGCTCAGCCTGCTGTATCAGTTCATCCTCCATAGGCTGGAACACTTCCCTTGCCATAGGTGCAAAATCGTTATAGCTTAAAGAAATGTATCTTTCAAGTTCGTTGAAAATCCACCACGGGCTGTCCGGGTTATACACAGCGTCTGCAATCGCCAGCTCTTCCGGCATCCAGCCGATATTGAATTTTGGTGTGAACACTGAACAGCATGGAGGTGCCATACTTCCCCAGTATGTGATTTTGAAAGGCTCCGGTGCGTTTTTATCAAGAGAGCATACCACGCTTGCTGCTGATGCGCAGCCGTTCATGCCGCCCGGATGACAGCATATTGTCGGCATCTTTGAAGTTGCTATATCGTACTGTATAGGTTTTCTGTAATCCATATCATAATGGTCACGCAGATTGTTCATCATCATTTTCACCGTAAACGGATCTCTGCCCGTCATCAGTTCTTCCTGTCTGATGTATCTGAAATATGCCTCTCCGTCTTCGTAGTCGCAGTCTGAAATGGAGAATGTTTCACCTATGTTTATTCTTTCTTCATCTCTGCACCAGCCCTTGGCAGCTGCTTCTTTTATGACGTTTCTGCCTATCAGATCGTAGTCATCTCTGAGGGCATAGATATTGCCTATATGGCCAACGTGTTCTATCTTTTTTGCAGCCCACATTCTCTGACAGGACTCGAAAATATATGCTTCATTATAATCCGCAATAATATAGTTTGCATTGAAATACTGAGGTCTGATAAGCGGATCGCCGCCTGTTCCGTAGGTTTCAAGAAGCTCCGCTATGACCTCTACTGCTTTGGCTGCGCTGTCTGATCTGGCGAGGGCAAGTCTTAAGATATCCATTCCTATAAGGCCCCATTTGAGTTCCGGTGTTTCTCTGCCCGTTACGGCCTCGTTTCCTATGATTACTCCGTGTTCATTCACACCGTGCTCAAAGCCGAATATGTTGTACGGTCTTGAACCGATGTATCCGTAGGTATGTGAAACCTCCGGAATTTTTATATACGTACACTGTACCATTTCGCCCTCTTCATGGTCTGCCGGCGGGAAATATGCCAGCGGCTGTGACTCATTTACCGGACGATCGCTGTTTTTTCCGAAAATAATATCTCCGTTCTTTGTTGCACTGCTTAATGCAATAAGTGTCGAGCACGATCTTGAGACGGATTTTTTCGTTCCCATTTGTAAACCTCCTGCTTTTATCTGATGAGTAATATGAATAATATAAATGTTGCTTATATTATAATATTATACGTGACATTAAGATATATGCTGAACGCTGAAAATACAGCCATCGTATTGTTACAGGTAACATTACAATCAACATGGTGGAAAGAAAGCAGCAAATTAATACGTCTTTGTCCTATCGGCGAACACCAGTAATAATTTTAATTGGTTATGTACGACCCTGTTGTCCGACATCTGCACATTCTTCCCGAACCGGCTCCAGCACAAATGCAGAGTTTCCAGTCATTATCCAGATTGCAGACAATGGCTGAAAAATAATCATCACTCGCCTGCACTTTTACGATAAAAAACTCCCGTTGTGCTCGCATATCAATTCAAGGAGCCTCCGGGAGTTTCTCCGGTCTTCAGACCGTCTCTGTTTTATTCTGCTTTAAAAATTATTTTTTTCACCGCATTGCTTTCCGAATTATTTTTTTCACCGCGCGGATTTATTGATTCCGCTGTTTTGATTTACGGAAGTATCTTATTAACCGTGAGGTCTGTTATCAGTGTCTTTCCGCCGAGAACTACAGCCTTCTTTATGCCTGCTCTCTTTGCATAATCGGCTGCGGCGCTGTATCCGCCCTCCGAGGAGCTGACAAGCAGGAGCGGTGCTTTTATGGAAATCGCAAGCGGTCCGCCTGCGAGTCCGTCAGGGAAGTTATTTGCATATGCGAGCACTGCGCAGTCTGCGCCGTCCGGGAAGAACTTCTCCGCCACGGCTACAGATGTCTTATATCTGTCATCGCCCGCCACACGTTCACACTGACCGTCCTGATCGCAGGTCTCCATCTGCGTTTCGATACGTTCACTCACCACTCCGGTGCCTCCGATAAGATAAACATCCTTGACATCAATGCTGTCCAGATATTTCTCCTGTGTGCTGTTCAGACCTCCCTTGGCAGCGAGCAGTACCGGTTTTCCTACCGCTGAAGCCGAGAGGCTGTCTGCAAAGCCCTCACCCGTGCAGACGAGCATGTCCTCTGCAGTATCTGCATCTGCATTGATGCCTGCCGCCTTGAGTATGGCAATATTTGTGTCGTACCTTGACGCACCTCCAAGCCGCACAACATTCACTGCATTGCCGTCGGAATCCCGAAGCTTCTTGACACCGTTTTCGAAATCCAGTCTTACAACGCCTATCCCTCCGAGCAGATATACTGTGCCGCCAGCTTTCAGATTCTCACTTATATACTGCTTCACATCAGCCTCGGAATCTGCGTCCCTGCCGACCAGAATCACAGGAGCGTTTTTCACCTTCGCAAGATAACTGCCCGAAAGAGCATCCGGATAGTCATTACCCCCGGCCACGATGATGTTCTCAAACTTGCCGACACCAAGGCTCTTCTTCAGAGCATCTGCTGCATCAATTGAAGTGGCAAAACGGTTATTGCCTGCTATTCTGACCATTCTTTCACTGCCGAAAAAATTGTCTTTTTCCGAATCGTCCGGAGCTACTGCGTTGTACCCCTCTTCGCTGACAACTCCGTCACTGCTGACGGTTCCTGCGTAGCTGTATACATTAGAGGATGAGAGATCAAGATGCAAAGCAGGCCGCACCGCATCGCTCCAGTTTACAGTTACGCCGTAAGTGCGGTCAGTGCCGTGGCTGATCTCGCCGTTTTCTTCAACGTCGGCAGCATACCAGTTGTCGCTGCCCGGCGACCGGAGCCACCACCTGGTGTTTCCTGCGCATGTGCTGTATACATAGCTCGTTGCCCCCATTGCCTTCGCATATGTGCTGGTTTTGCACCGGCGTGCCTCGTCATATGTATTGCGGTCTTTTACAAAGCCATATGAAGATGCTTTATCTGAATTATAGACCTCATTCTCCGATAAAAGGAATATTTTATCGCTGGTATTATTACCGCCCTCGGTACCAAGGTTTATATCATCGTCATTTACCACGTCTGTGGTTTTTATCGCACTGCGCTCACTTGATGAGAATGCACGATTTATAAAATTCAGCTCGGTATAATCTATGCCACGGCTGTTGCAGGAACTGTCGTATCCATTGAGCCAGCTCCTCAGGGTGCACATTTCCCATGTCACATCTCCTCCATCTGCGTCGTCGTATTTCTGATTATCCAGAGCCTTATCCGCAACCAGGAAAGCGTCATTTCCGCTGACATCAAGCACACGCCATTTAATCGGTTCGTACCTGAAATACCGTACGATATCAAATACTAACTCATCACCCCATTCATAATAATTGGGGCTTCGTGTTGTCGCACGGACCGCATCTGTCTTGATGAGTTTCCTGTACTTCACTCCGTCTACCGTGGCATTCCCGTAATCGTCATATGATGCACCTGTGATTTTTTCCCACTGTGCGCTGCTGACGGTGACATACTGGCACTCATACGAACGGCCGGCCAGATCGCTGATTCGATCTGTATCGGTTTCACATACCACCTCAGCCTGAGGATAACTGCCGAACCATACGCAGTCCCAGGTCGACTTCTTTCCGGATTCCATCGTAGAATCCCTGACCATTGTCGGATTATTCAATGTCACTGCTGCTTCAGCCTTCTCTGCCATGAACCCTGCCGGCAGCAGCCAGACCGTCATGGTCAGCAGCAGAACAGTGATTATCGTCCTGCTGAGCTTCCTGCTTCTTATCCACTCCATCTTCTCGCTCCTTCCTGTATCTCTGTTTACTGTTCTCTTTTGTATTACTGTTTCTTGATAAGCTGCTGTTTATTTCTGTGCAATACAAGATTACTCCTGATATTTCTTATAAAATATCAGCACAAATTCATTTTAGCTTATTTTTCAGAGTATTTCAACACGATTGTATTTTGAGCAGTGGAGCTTTCCGTAACGTTTCATCAAAGTCAGGCATTACTCTCTGATTTGCAGCATCTGCTTTTCTTCAAGCGGATCATGGTAGATTCTGAGGTCTTCGTCCTTAAATACATTAAATATTACTTTTTTATTCTGTCATCATTTTCATTTTCTTAAAAACCATGGCATTAAAACTCATACGGCGGAGTTCCGGAGAAATCTGCAATCACACCATGAGGATTTTCAAGATAAAATACCTCGAAAATAGGATTGTCTGCTGTCTGATACTGTCCCTTGACAATAGGATTGTTCATACAGCCTTCTTTTACACTCATGTTATTTTCAAATACTGCCTTGCCATGAAGACGAATCCATGCATATTCAGGAGAAGATACGG
>CAVECM010000136.1:0-4577 GCA_963614095.1 Bacteroidaceae bacterium | reverse complement strand
GAAACAATCCGATCAACTGAAAGGACTCTGATCAATGGACATAGAAATAATCCCCCGAAAACTTAAGGGCCGCCTTCAGGCGCTGCCGTCAAAATCGCACGCTCACAGACTGCTGATTGCGCTGAAGCTCGCTCAGCTGCAGGGCGGCGAGGCTGCAGACTCTGAAATTCCCGAACACACCGGCGTCTGCGCCGACGGGCATACAGCCGCCTCTGATGCGGACATAATCCCGACATTTTCAAAAGATATAGAGGCAACAAAGGACTGTCTGGCTCAGCTCGATGCCTCAAGACCGCTGCTCGACTGCATAGAAAGCGGTTCGACGCTGCGGTTCCTGCTGCCGATAACGATGGCGCTCAGAGACGAAGCCGTTTTCACCGGCGAAGGCAAGCTTCCTTCAAGACCTATTTCACCATTGAAGGAAGAAATGGAACGGCACGGCTGCAGCTTTATACTTGGAGGAGAACACCCTCAAAACCCGGAACCGGCCCCCGGCAGCCCGGCTGCTGCAGCATGTGCCGGTGAATTCAATAAATCATCCGGCTGCGGTTCCGGCAGTCACCGTGAAATCTGCTCGGTCAGGGGCCGCCTTCAGTCCGGCTCGTACCGGCTCGCAGGCAACATCAGCTCCCAGTTCATCACGGGACTTCTGTTCGCACTGCCTCTGCTGGACGGCGACAGCACGCTTGAACTCACGACAAAGCTCGAATCAGCCGGATACGTGGATCTGACCCTGGATGTGCTCAGAACATTTGGGATCCGCATATCAGAAGGCAGAACTCCCGGCGGCTTCATCATATATGAAATTAAAGGCCGCCAGCAGTATACCCGCCTGCACAGCCTTTCCGTGCAGAGCGACTGGTCGAACGCCGCATTCTGGCTGGCGTGCGGAGCGCTCGGCGGTGATGTGACGCTGGACGGCATGGACATGAGCTCTTCGCAGCGCGACAGAGAATTCACCGATATACTCATGCAAATGGGCGCGCTTCTTGAGTTCTCAGATATTGACAGCGATACACCTGATGACTCAGTAAACTGCATCTCCGGCAATCATCCTGAAGCTGATGCCGGCGGCCGCACGGCTGACGACTCAAAGAACTGTGCATCCGGCAGCCGACCCGACCTCGGCATGCAGTCCGCCTCCGGTACTCAGCTCTGCTCTGTCAGATGCACCGGATCCGGCCTCAAAGCCGCCCGCATAAATGCCTCTCAGATTCCGGACCTCGTCCCGGTGCTCGCTGCCGTGATGGCGCTGGCGCAGGGGCACTCCGAGATTACACACGCCGAAAGGCTGCGCATCAAGGAATCCGACCGACTGTTCACGGTGCACGATTTTCTCTCAAAACTCGGAGCGGATATTACCGAGGAGAGCGACGGCCTTTCCATTAATGGAAAACACACTCTTTCGGGCGGTGAGGTATATGGTCACAATGACCACCGCATTGTGATGGCTGCTGCAGTCGCATCATGCTGCTGTGAAAATCCGGTCATCATTCGCGGCGCCGAGGCTGTGAACAAGTCATACCCGGACTTTTTCAGGGACTTTGCCGCACTGGGCGGTGAGGTTCGCCGTATTGAGCTGTGAGGTGCGCTGTATCGTGGGATGAGCTTCGCCGTATTGAGCTGTAAGGTGCGCTGTATCGTGGGATGAGGTTCGCCGTATTGAGCTGTGAGAATTATGAAAAAACAGGCAAAAAAACAAGAATGGCTGAATTATTCCAACTAAAATCCTATTTGCAAGGTATAGTTGTAAAATCCAATGGGTTTCAGCAATCTGATACGCATTTTTAAATGGAATACATCCGTAAAATGCGCTTTTACACAGTCATGATTTCCGAAATCGTTGAAAAAAATGCAGCTAAAGCTCTCTATTTCAGATTTAGTTGTATGATTTAATGGATTTTGTATTTTTACCTGCCTTCAGGCACCTCCGCTGCTTAAATCTTTGTGCTGAAACTCTGATTTCGGCGGCGTATACCGGCTTTAAACCAAATACATTTAATCATATATAAATATAAAAGGAAGTTATAATTATGAAATCTACTATCGGTAAAAACATAAAAGTAACCGTCTGGGGAGGCTCGCATGAACCTGCCGTCGGGGTCGATATCGACGGACTCCCGCCCGGCACCCGAATAAATATGCCGCAGCTGGCAGCCTTCCTGAAAAGGCGAGCACCCGGAAACAGCATCTTTGCAACAAAACGCAAGGAACCCGACATTCCGGTTCCAATAAGAGGCCTTGCACCGGAAATCCCGCCGGGCGGTCCGTCAGAAGCCGACCTGCTCAGACCTGCACCCGCAGATCCGAGCTCGGCAAAATCCGCATGCCCGGGCTCGGCAAAATCCGCAGGTCCGGGTCCGTCAGAACCGGCGGCACAGTCCGACTCACCGGAAATCCTGACCGTCACCGGCGGCACAGTCTCATTCGAAATCAGAAACACAAACACCCGGTCCGCAGACTACAAAGCACTGCGCACCATCCCCCGCCCCGGACACGCAGACTACACCGCCGGACTGCGCTACGGCAGCGGACTGAACATGGCGGGCGGCGGACCATTCTCCGCAAGAATGACTGCGCCGCTCTGCATAGCCGGCGGCATAGCGATACAGATACTCGAGGCAAAAGGCATCCGCATCGGCGGCCACATCGCCTCAGTCGGCAGCACACACGACACACCGTTTGACCCCACAGCCACCGGGCCCGGACTGCTCGATACACTCCGAGGCAAAAGCATGCCCGTCATTTCTGACGACGCAAAAACACAGATGCAGAAGGAAATCTGGCTGGCCATGGAGGAACGCGATTCTATCGGCGGCACTGTCGAGGTCTGCGCGCTGAACGTGCCCGGCGGTATCGGCGGAGCCATGTACGACGGAATGGAAAGCGCACTCGCGCCGATTTTCTTCGGCATTCCTGCCGTCAAGGGAGTCGAGTTCGGCGCAGGATTCAGAGCCTCGGCAATGAGGGGCTCCGAAAACAACGACGCGTTTTACTATGACGGCGGCACTGTCAGAACCAGAACAAACAATCACGGCGGCATCCTGGGCGGCATAACAACCGGAATGCCTCTCATCGCAAGGCTCGCGTTCAAGCCGACGCCTTCAATCGCGAGAGAACAGGATTCTGTCGATCTTGATAAGAAAACAAACACTAAACTCAAAGTAAAGGGCCGACACGACCCATGTGTGGTCGTAAGAGCCGTTCCCATTGCGGAGGCCGCTCTCGCCCTTGGAATTTTAGACTGTATGATGGAGGAAAATTAAATGACAACAAAAGACCTGGAACAGATGAGACACGAAATCGACGACATCGATGCACAGATTACGGATCTCTTCAAGCAGAGAATGGAAACATCCGTGGAAATCGCAAAATACAAAAGTGAAAACAAGGTTCCTGTTCTCAACGACAGAAGAGAGAAGGAAATACTGCACACTATTTCCGAGCGAATCGGCGAACCGTATGACGGATACGCAAGACTCCTGTTCAATACGATTTTTGACGCCAGCAAATCGTGTCAGAACAACTACCTGGCAAGAAAATCCGACCTGGCGGACAGAATCGAAACCGCACTCGAGGAAACGCCGAAGCTTTTCCCGAAAAAAGCAGTAGTCGCATGCCAAGGGGTTGCCGGCTCCTACTCACAGGCAGCCTGTGAAAGACTTTTCGAGGTGCCGAGCATCATGTTCTTCAACAGCTTCGAGGGAGTTTTCAATGCGGTTGACAAGGGCCTGTGCCGGTACGGCATTCTCCCTATCGAAAACAGCTCATACGGATCGGTCGGCGCGGTTTACGACCTCATGCAGAACTACAATTTTCACATAGTTCGCGGCATCCGCCAGAAAATCAGCCACAATCTCATGGCAAAGGCAGGCACTAAGCTCTCCGATGTCAGAGAGATTTTTTCTCACGAGCAGGCCATAGGTCAGTGCGGAGAATTCCTTAAGACGCTCAAGAATGTAAAGGTCACCGTATGCGAAAACACCGCACTCGCTGCCAAGATGGTTGCCGAAAGCGACAGAAACGATATCGCTGCGATTTCCTCGAAGGAATGCCTCGATCTCTACGGGCTGGAGCTCCTCAAGAAGCACATTCAGATCAGCGACAACAACTATACCCGCTTCATCTGCATCTCCAAGAAAATGGAAATCTATCCGGGTTCGGACAAAATCAGCCTGATTCTTTCCCTGCCGCACGTGCCTCGCGCTCTTTATCAGACGATTGCAAAGTTCGCCGCACTGGGCATTAACCTGACCAAGCTCGAGTCCAGACCGATTCCCGGCAGCAACTTTGAGTTCATGTTCTATTTTGACCTGGAGGCATCGGTGTACTCGCCTGAGCTGATCAACCTTCTGAGCGTAATGGAAAACCAGCCGGATACGTTCGTGTTCCTGGGCTGCTATACTGAAATGATATAGCTGCGCTTTACTTTTGCTGCCGCCCCGAAATGATATAGCTATGCTGTATCTCATGTGATATAATCAGCGTATCTCAATTATATGCGGCGCATGGCCGGCGCCGCACAGCACTGCATTATTAAAACTCCGGAGAGAAGCCCTCCCGGAGTTCAAAAGCGC
>CAVECM010000135.1:0-4606 GCA_963614095.1 Bacteroidaceae bacterium | reverse complement strand
GCGAAAATGAACGCAGAAGCACCGCAGACACATCAATGCCGGCAGGCTGACAAAGCAGATAAATTAAAAAATATAAACGTTAGGGACGCGCGGACGCTGCCAGAGCGGATGCGCAGAATCGAGGAGAATCAGGAGATATCGCTATGAAGAAAAAAATTGCAGTAAGTGCAGTGCTGGTGCTGTGCCTGTCGATGCTGATTTGTTCGACAGTCGCTTATTTCAACACCGCTGACACTGCCAGAAACGTGATAACCACAGGCGACATCAAGATTGAGCTGCAGGAGACCGCGATTAAGGACGGTCAGGAGATACCGTTCAAGGAATCCACGGAAATTTATGATGTGGTGCCCGGTCAGGCGGTTTCAAAGATTGTGAGGGTTGAGAACACCGGCAGCAATGCGGCTTATATTCGTATTGATGTAAAGAAGGCAATCGCGCTTGATGCGGACGCTCAGGGCGAGATTGATCTGGATCTGATCAGTCTTGACTTTGACAACGAGAACTGGACTCTCGGAAACGACGGCTATTATTACTACAACAAGCCGCTCGCACCCGGCGAGACCACGACTGCGCTTTTTAATAATGTGACGTTCGACCCGAAGATGGGCAATCTGTACCAGGGAAGCACCGCAACGATTACCGTAAAGGCGCAGGCTACGCAGGTTAAGAACAACGGCACAGACGTCTTCAGCGCCGCCGGTTGGCCCGATGCAGACACATCCGGGCAAGACAGCCAGGCATCCGGCAGCGGCTCAGACACATCCGCAGCAGGCAGAGAATAGTAAAGGAGGAAATCAAACATGAGAAAAACGAAGAAAAGCAAAATACTCTCATTCGTGCTGTGCATGTCCATGATTATCTCCACATTTGCATTCATGCCGCAGACAGCAGCCGCAGAGGAAAGCACTGCAGAATATGACATTCAGCAGGTCACAGAAAGCGCAGAACCAAGCAGCAGTGCTTCTGATAGTGAGTCCGACAGCACAGTGGACAACAATCAGACAACAGATGACAGTTACACAGATAATGGTAATAATGCAGACAAAAATGCCGATAATGGAGATACAGATGATTCGGAATTGAAAACTGTTGATTTTACAAAAGCGGCCCCGCTTCTCGATCCTGTTGAGGGAAAGAGCACATCAGTCGTTAAAAAGCTCTTTGCTAAAGTTGCAAGTTTATTCAGCACAGCTAACACAGCAGCCGTTGCAAATGATGCAGCCGCTGCAGATGATACGGACAACGCTGATAAAGTTGATAACGATGGTGTTGTGACAAGCAAGAGTGTAACGAAAAATGATGATGGCTCATATAAAATTCGTCTTGAATCATACGTTACAGGTGCGAGCACAACAACAACTGTAACGGAAGCTGTTCCTACGGACATAGTACTGGTACTTGACCAGTCAGGAAGTATGGCAGAAAGTTTTGGCTCAGATGAATATATTAAAGTTTATGACTTGGATAAAACAAAGACATACTATGTAGAAAATAATCAGTCATGGAGTAGTAGTTATAGAGATGTGAGTTGGTGTTCAACATGTAATGCATGGACTTATGAATGTCAGAACTGGTGGGGTTATCATATACCCGGAACTTCATATACACCTAAGACCAGTGATTCTTCATCCGGTACACAATTCTATGAGTATCAACAGGCTATAACCAAGCTGCAGGCATTAAAAAACGCGGCGACGTCGTTCTGTAATTCTGTAGCAGAAAAAACAAAAGGTGCAGATGGCGTGGCAGGGAATGATGATGACGTTGACCATAGAATCGCAATTGTTGGATTTGGCAGTGACAATAGTAATCAACGTTACTATTATACGAATACGGAGCTGTTTAACGGTTCGACGCAGACCAGGTATGATAATCTAAAGGATACAGATTATCAAAACGCTTTTCAGAATATGAGTACGACGAACGGGCAAAATAATATTAAAGCCTCGATAGCTGCATTAGCTGCTGAAGGTGCTACAAGAGCGGACCTCGGCATGGATATGGCAAAGAACATATTAGACAAAAATCCTGTTGCCAGCGGGCAAAAGAGAAACCGTGTTGTAATCATGTTTACCGATGGAAGTCCAACATCTTCTAATGGATTTGAGTTGAATGTTGCAAATAATGCAATAACAAAGTCAGGTGAAATTAAAACTGCTGGCGCCACAGTATATTCGGTTGGTATTTTTACCGGTGCAGATGCAACCAGTGCAGGAACAAAGCCAAGTGGAGACTTGGGTTCAAGTTCAAGTTCATTAGCAGCAGCTTGCAATTGGTTTATGCAGAATTTTTCCAGTAATAACGGTACACCGAAGACACCTAGCTATTATCTTTCTGCCGGCAACAGTACAGCGTTAAGCAGCATTTTCGAGGAAATATCGAGTCAGATTGAAACCGGTGGAGCCAGTGTTACACTGGGGACGGAAACGGTTGTAAAAGATATCGTATCAGATTACTTTGAACTGCCGGAAGGGACCGCAGCAGAAAATATTACACTGAAAACAGCAGACGTCAAAACTTATGATAAAGAGAGCAAGACCGCTACATGGAAAGATGAAGTGGATGTAACAGATGATTCTGGTATTAGTGCCTCGATTGAGGGCAAAACAGTAAAAGTTACGGGCTTTGATTTCTCAGCAAATTATGTTGGCGTTGACAAAAAAGATAATGTAGAAACTGTAAGAGGCAAAAAACTTATTATCGAGTTTGATGTAAAGGTTCGCGACGGATTCCTGGGCGGAAGCAATGTCACAACTAACGGTGCAGATTCCGGTATTTATACGAAGAAAGATGGAGTTGATACAGTTGTAGAGAACTTCGACCAGCCGGTAGTCAATATTCCTGTAAGTGAAATTACAGCGACGGCTGCGGATAAAAATGTTTACCTTGCCGAAAATCTCAGCAGCAGTGATATCAGATCGGATATCACTGTGAAAGTAGGAAATACCGCTTTGGATTTAACAAAAGAAAATTACGGTCTTGCCGCATGGCAGAATGCTTTTGTAGATATAAGTGTATCGGCAAAGGACAAGTCCGGCAATGATATTTTCGCAGATGGATATAGCGGAATGAATAACCTGATGGATGATACATCGTATGTTATTGATGCGTCTGTAAAGTCTAAATCCGGTGATGGAGAAGAAACGGCCTCCGCGGCAGTTAATATCAATGTCTTCAAACCGGAGCTGACATTCAAGGACAGCACAGTATATTATGGCACTGCAGCGCCGACGAGTTATGCCGGCAATAAACAAGGTGAAGTTATCTGGAAGCACGGCAATACAAAGAGTACGAACGATGGCGTGACAATGACAGGCACTGAACCGGAGCTGAATATTTCATACACACCGGCAGCTTACGACAAGGACGCTGACAGTAACAGTGACTGCTACAAAGGCGGAGCAATCTCAACCAAGCAGGATATCCCGGTTAATGCGGCAGTGAAAATCGATGATAGTGATGTGACTGAATATGTTGCTTTCAAGCATACAGATTGTGATTCCGACTGTAGCTATGATAAAGATAAAGAGCAGTTTCTGATTCATGTAAAGACTTGCAGTCTGACGGTTACCAAGACCGGCGGCATGGATGGCGAGCCGTATGTCATGAATATCTATAAAAAAGATAAAAATGGAACGTTTGCGCTTTACACATCGATGACGATTGTCGGTAATGCCAGCGAGACTGTATACGAACTTCCGGCAGGAACTTACAGTGTGCAGGAAGATACAAACTGGGCATGGAGATATAAAGCTCCGGTGATTTCAGATGCTGTCGCTTTGGGAAATGGCAGCCCGGCAGGTGACATCACAGTAACGAATCAGAATCGAGATGCATATTATCTCAACAGCTACAGCACAGTTGTCAAGAATGTTTTAAGTTTGAATAAGTAAAGGAGGTTGGTACGAATGAGAATGGATTCAAAGAGAAGAAGAAAAAGTACAGCCTCCAAGAAGAGGATTGTATTGGCGATAACGATAGTGCTTCTTCTGAGCGTTGGCGTTATGGGGACATTGATGTACCTCGCAACGAAAACAGATACAGTGACAAATACATTTGAAGCTGTAAACGTTACCTGTGAAGTACAGGAAAGCTTCGACGGCACAGTTAAGAAAGATGTAAATGTCGAAAATACAAGCAATATTGACGCTTATCTCCGCATTAAGCTTGTTACTTACAGAGTGAATGACAATGGTTCAAAAATCGGAGGAACAGCAACTATCCCGAGCTTTGCATTAGGAGACGGCTGGTTTGAGAAAGATGGATTTTACTATTACAAGAACCCTGTAGCTCCGGGAGAAACACCTGCGGCAGATTTGATTGGCTCTGACGGCATAACGCTCAAGAGTTATAAAGATGCAGACGGCGGCAGACAGGTAATAGAGGTCATTGCGGAAGCGATACAGACAGAACCGGCAGACGTTGTTTCTGAAAAGTGGAACGTTACAGTTGATGCAGATGGTGTATTGTCCGGTGGTTCGGGCAGCGCATCAGGCGGTGCGGATGCATCGTCCGGGAACTAAGGGGGTGCGATTATGAAAAAGACTATCAGATTAATTTCATCTCTTGTTCTTGCACTGGTGCTGGTATGCAGCATGGCAGTGAC
>CAVECM010000134.1:0-4621 GCA_963614095.1 Bacteroidaceae bacterium | reverse complement strand
GCACGGCATGGATTTTATTACTGTATAAATTTTATTACCGCACGGACTTTATTTCAGCATAGATCTTATTACTGTGCGCATTTCCGCGGGGTCGTTTATTGTATTTGTGCGGCGGCGCATGGCTGCGGCGCCGTGCATTCCTTTGATATACCAGCCGATATGCTTTCTGATTTCACGAACCGCAATGTGTTCGCCCTTATAACGGGCTATCAGATCAAAGTGCCTGAGCAGCATGTTTATACGTTCTTCCGCAGAAGGGGGATCGGGCAGTTCTTCACCTCTCCAGAGGGCAGCCGCGTCTCTGAATATCCAGGGGTTTCCGAATGCACCGCGCGCAATCATCACTCCGTCACAGCCGGTTTCATCCAGCATCCGTACTGCATCAGCACCGCTGAAGACATCTCCGTTGCCGATTACCGGCACGCACACTGCATTTTTTACATCAGAAATCACCTGCCAGTCGGCATTTCCCTCATAATACTGTTCACGAGTTCTCCCGTGCACAGCTACTGCCGACACGCCGGCTGACTCCAGCAGCTTCGCGGTTTCCACGGCAGTGTTGGTGCCCTTCTCAAAGCCCATCCTTATTTTTGCCGTGACCGGCTTACCGGCATTCCTCACCATTGCTTCTATCACGTCATGCAGAACATCAAGCCGTTTGAGCAGAGCTGAGCCCTCGCCGTTTTTCACAACCTTGGGAACCGGGCAGCCTACATTCAGGTCCAGAATACAGTTTTTCTCATCGCGCAGCTCCTTTGCAGCGAAGCCCAGAATCTCCGGGTCACTGCCGAACAGCTGGTAAGCAACCGGCCCTTCATCCTCCCCGATTGAAAGCAGGTCTCTGCTTTTTCTGTCGCCGTACCACAGTCCCTTGGCGCTGACCATTTCCGTATACACTAAAGAAGCCCCTTGCTTGGCGCAGAGGCTTCTCATTGCTTTATCAGTTATTCCCGCAAGCGGGGCCAGAAAAAACGGTGTCTCCGGTCTGAAGCTTCCTATGCTGAACAGCTGCTTTGCATCAGAATTCTGTTTCATATCAGACGACTGCTTCGTATCGAGCTGCAATACCGCATCAGACTGTAGCTTCGGCATTTTCGCACCTTTCTTTTTCTGCTTTGAGTTCTGCCTTGGATTCGACTTTCCTCGGCTTTCTGTTCTTTTCGTATATCAGTTCAAGACCCTCAAGAGTGAGCATTTTATCAACATGATCGATGCAGTCTATACCTGAATCAATCATCGTCGCAAGTCCGCCTGTTGCGATTACCTTGACCTCGGCGTTTTCATTTCTGCTGTACTCACGAAGCTCTTTTTTCATTTTTTTCACGATGTAATCAACCATACCCATATGTCCGTAAACGAGACCTGACTGCATACTGTTGATTGTATTCCGGCAAATCACATGTCCCGGTTCCTCAAGCTCAACCTTCGGGAGCTTCGCGGTTTTTTCAAAAAGCGCCTCCGATGATATCTTGAGTCCCGGTGCTATTGTTCCGCCGATATATTCCGCCTTCTCCGAAATCGCACAGAATGTTGTCGCCGTTCCGAAATCTATAATGATAAGCGGTCCGCCGTATTTTGCATGAGCGGCAACAGCGTTGACTATCCTGTCAGAGCCTACCTGCTTCGGGTTGTCATATTTAACGACTATACCTGTTTTGATGCCGGCGCCTATAACTATTGCCTTACGGTTGAAATATTTAACCGAAAGGTGCTGCAGTGTATATAATACAGACGGCACTACTGTTGATATAATCACATCTTTTACTTCTTTAACGTCGAGACCTTCATACCTGAAAAGCTCTCCGATTATCATACCGTATTCATCCGCACTTTTATTGTTGTCGGTTTCCAGTCGCCAGCTTGTGATAAGTCTGCCTTCTTTGAATACTCCTAATACTATATTCGTATTTCCTACGTCAAATGCCAGTAGCATGGTTTTTCTCCTTCGCTCTGTTAATTTTACCTTTGTCTGAATAGACCGTTTTTATTTTACCACAAAGTATTCACTGTACCAAAACATTTTTGCAGTAAATGTCCTTTTCAGCACTGTATTTTTTCTCTGTCGGAGCTATTCGAGTGTGACGAGTATGTCGCCTGCGCTCACTGCGGTCCCTTTGACAGCCTGTATGGAGACAACAGTCCCTGCTGCAGGTGCTGCAATCTCGTTTTCCATTTTCATTGCTTCAAGAATAACGAGTATATCACCCTGTTCCACATGCTGTCCCGGCTCCACTCTTATATCCAGCACTGTACCCGGTACCGGTGCCTTTACTCCGCTGCCGCCCGATGTACCCGGCTGTGCAGGTGCCGGAGCCGGTGCAGAATCGGCTGATGCCGAAGCTACTGCGGCCGGGGCTGCTGAAGTGCCGGCTGCTGATGTCTCGGATGCTGATGAGCCTGCGGATGCCGAGCTGCCTGATGCACCGGACGATACCGGCGCAGGTGCAGGCGATACCGATGCAGGCGCTGCTGAGGAAACTGCTGCCCCTGCAGCTTTCACTTCCTCCACTTCCACTTCATATGTAACACCGTTTACAGTGATATTATACTTTTTCATACGTCATTTTTCCTTTCGATTCGTCAGAACTTCCTGCTTTCCATGCAGTCACCTCTTGCTGCCGCCAGCCATGGCGTTGTGTCCGGAGAAAGTCTCCTGATTTTTTTCACTACCAGACGGCTTCCGTCTTCCTCGCAGAAGGCGGTTACTGCCGCTGCAATCACCGCCGCAATCTCAGGAGCAACCCCCTCTGCCGGCTGTGGTGACGGCTTGTCTCCGAACGGCATATAAGGTACCTTAGCAAAATCGTCGTTCGCTGCATTGCTGCTTTTTTTCTTAACCTTCCTGCGTTTGCCCGGGTATCTGCTTATCACCCATATGAGCAGCAGAACACAGCATGCGGCTGCTATTCCCAAAAGGAATCTGATTATAGTTCCAAACATTTTCCCTCCTAAATCCGGCAAGTCCGGCCGGGTGCACAATCAGAGAGGAATGTTGCCATGCTTCTTTGCAGGCAGGGATTCCCTCTTCGTGCTCAGCATATCGAGAGCACTTATCACACGCTGTCTTGTCGTCGCCGGCTCAATGATATCGTCTACATAACCCAGACTTGCCGCAACATACGGATTGTTGAATTTCTCCTCATATTCCGCAATTTTTTCAGCTCTGACCGCATCCGGATCATCAGCACCGCGGATTTCCTTCTTCACTGAAGAAATAATGTTGACAGCACCTGACGCGCCCATTACTGCAATCTGTGCTGACGGCCATGCCATTACCATATCTGCGCCGAGCTCCTTGTTGCACATACCGATATATGCGCCGCCGTACGCTTTCCTGAGAATCAGCGTGATTTTCGGAACCGTCGCCTCGCAGTACGCATAGAGAATCTTCGCTCCGTGCCTGATTATGCCGCCGTACTCCTGATCCGTGCCCGGCAGAAAGCCCGGCACGTCCTCGATTGTGAGCAGCGGAATGTTGAAGGCATCACATCTTCTGATAAATCTCGCCGCTTTATCCGATGCATTTATATCCAGGCACCCTGCCCCGAAATTAGGCTGGTTGGCGATAACACCCACCGTCGAGCCATCCATTCTGATGAAGCAGGTTATGATATTTTTCGCATAATGAGGCATAACATCGTAAAGTCTGCCGTCGTCTGCAATCTTTTTTATCACATCGTACATATTGTACGCTTTGTTCGGATTTGCCGGTATTATATCATTCAGCTCAGGTATTATTCGGTTTATATCATCGCTGCATGCATACACAGGCGCTGTTTCCATATTATTTGAAGGGAGATAACTGAGAAGCTCCCTGACCATCAGCAGTGTCTCCTCATCAGTGTTTCCCATAAAATGCGCCACACCGCTGACCGTGTTGTGCGTCACTGCACCGCCGAGCTGTTCCGCAGTCACCGCTTCTCCGGTGACTGTTTTTATTACCTCGGGACCCGTAATGAACATCTGACTTGTTTTATCGACCATAAACACGAAATCCGTTATCGCCGGCGAGTAAACCGCACCGCCTGCGCATGGCCCCATTATCACCGAAATCTGCGGAATCACACCCGATGATATCGTATTGTTATGGAAAATCTTGCCGAATCCGGACAATGCCGCTACGCCTTCCTCAACTCTGGCTCCGCCGGAATCCTGAAGCCCGACAATCGGCGCTCCCATCTTCAGCGCCATATTCTGCACCTTTACGATTTTTTCGGCGTGATACTCGCCGAGAGAACCTCCGCTTACTGTAAAATCCTGCGCAAATGCAAACACAAGTCTGCCGTCTATCTGTCCGTAGCCCGTCACAACACCGTCTCCGGGCAGATCCTTGCCTGCCATGTCGAAGTTAGTGCACCTGTGCTTTACAAATGCATCTGTTTCGACAAAACTGCCCTCGTCAAAAAGGATGTCCAGCCTTTCTCTTGCCGTGAGCTTTCCTTTTGAATGCTGTGCCTGGATTCTTTTTTCGCCGCCGCCCTGAGCGATATGTGCTCTGACTTCACGAAGTTCTTCCAGTTTGTTCATCTATGCTGCCTCCTTAAAACTCTTAATCCTGTTTCTGTCTGCCGCTCTCCGTCTGCAGAAAACGCCCTGCCGGTCCCGCTGTTCGCTCTGTGCC
>CAVECM010000133.1:0-4649 GCA_963614095.1 Bacteroidaceae bacterium | reverse complement strand
CGACCTGCATCTGCTGATAAGCATCAGCCGATTGACCTCCGGCATCCTGCAGCTTTCGGGTTTCCGGTGTTCCGGCTGTAAGCAGATGTGACTGACCGATGAAAGCTCCCGAGGAACATCCAAGCATCAGAACCGACAGTATTGCCAGCATAATAAATGCATGGACTGTGCCCGCGGTGGTTCCGGAAGCCATATTATTGGCAGAGGCCTGAGAAGAGGCCACGATTGTAGAGCAGACCGCCGTTCCGATGGCACCCGCCAGCTGCTGTAGAGTATTGATGACAGCGTTGCCGTCACTGCTGAGCTCCTGAGGCAGAGCGCTGAGACCGTTAGTCATGGTTGTACCCACAGAGAATCCCTGCCCCAGAGCGAAAAAGACATAGAAGCAGGCAATCAGCAGAAGTGAACTTTTTCCAAGAAACAGAGCAAAGCATACTGCGGATACAATTACAGAGATATTTCCTGTGAGAATCGGCTTCCTCGCACCAATGCGGTCCAGAAGCCTTCCGCTGAACGGGGACAGCGCGGCGCCGATAATGCATCCCGGAAGCAGCAGGCAGCCGGAAATAAACGCATCTTCACCGGAAACGAGCTGCGAATAATTCGGAATAAGAAAACCCATGCCGAGGCAGATAAACTGAATCAGCAGGATTGACATTACACTGAGAGAAAACGGCAGATAACGGAATACCTGCACGCGTATAAGCGGAGTTTTGCTGTAAATGCTGCGGCGATAAAACAGGGCAAGAGCAGCTGCACTGACCGCCAGCAGACCCAGGACAGGGAAGCTGATCCAGCCAAAGGAAGATGCCAGATTTATACCGAAAATCATAGCAGAAAATCCGCATGAAAGCAGCAGATAATCCTTCCAGCCAAAGGACAGCTTCTGTACGGGAGAAATCTGACGAATGCTGCTCAGCCCGAAAACCAGAGACAGAATAAGCAGCGGAAGCAGAACAATAAAAATCATTCTCCAGCCGAGCAGGTTGACAATCATACCGCCCAGAGACGGACCGACGGCCGGGGCAACAGCGGTAATCAGAGAAGCTATGCCCATCATCACGCCCATTTTGTCATAGGGCGCCTGCTCCAGTACGATGTTGAACATCAGCGGCAGAGCAAGTCCTGTACCGACTCCCTGAATCAGCCTGCCCAGAAGCAGGAGAAAAAAGGCAGGAGCGCAGGCACATAAAAGCGTCCCGGCGATAAACAGGATGTTTGCGGCTAAAAACAGTGTTCTGGTGCGGAATCGGCGTTTCAGCCACGATGAAGCAGGGATGATAACGGCTAAAACCAGCAGATAGCCTGTAGTAATCCACTGAACCGTGGATGTGCCGACATCAAATTCGGCCATCAGTGTGGGAAACGTAACGTTCATAGCGGTTTCCACAACTACGCCGGAGAAGGACATGATTCCCGCGGCTATTATGGAAAGAATCAGTTTTCGATCTATTTTTCGTTCAAATTGTGTCATTATATTAAATGTTCCTTTCGTTCAAAGCGCTGCCGGCATAAGTACGGCGCGCGGTAAAAGATATTATGGTTTTGGCATAAAGAGCGGCAGCTCATATGCGTCCTTACAGCTCCGATGATTTCGGCGGCTGATTTTCACGGAGGATATTCTGCACGTTGTAAATGGTGCGGATGGTTGTTTCAAAATCCTCCTGAGGAATCTCACCCAGAACATGCCCGAGCCAGGTATGGTACCGGAGGCAGTAAAAGTCGTAATACTGTTCTCCCAGCGGGGTCAGGTGCAGCCAGATGATTCGCTTATCAGCGGTGTCGGGGGTTTTGGTGAGTGCCCCGTGAGCTTCGAGTTCCCGAACCAGCTTTGTCACGCTGGGGCGGGTTCCCCCCAGAAATGCACTGACATCGCTGATTTTGACCCGGTGGTCGGATTCGCACAGACCGTACGAGGCAGACTCATCTGCCGAATCGGCAGCCACGGAATCGCCGGCTGGATTGCCAGCTGAGGCACTGCCGGACAGACTGCCTGCCGCAGAACCGTCAGAAGGATTGTCAGCGGCGGCATTGCCTGACGGGCTGCACTCCTCTGTTTTACCGGGCGGATTGGCTCCGATGGGAAGATCCTGATTTATCTGAGGACCTTGACTTGTCTGCAGGTCATGAATTGCCAGAAGAGCCTTCATATGGCGCGGTGAAAGTCCCTTCGGGAGTTCCGGAAATGCAGCGATGATATGTGAAACCTCGTGACATGCATCGAGGAATTTTCGTATTTCTTGTAAGGTCAATGTATCACTCCTTGTTGTTATCTAAAGTAATTACTAATAGTAATTATATACCTTGAATCACAAAAGGTCAAGAGCTGAGCAGGCTCCGGTACCGGAAGCAGGATATTAAAAACTATATTGAAAAACTATACTGAAAAATGTTTGAAAAAACAGCATTCGAAGCTGACTTTTGTGGTTGACAAACAGAAGCTATTCCTTTATAGTAGAACCATACATGTAAATACAGATGCAGTGAACGGAATAAATTTGACGAAAGTATTTCAGCGAGCAGTCGGTCGGTGCGAGACTGTATATGGAGTCAAATGTCTCGCCCGGGAGCATCAGACCTTAAGCGGGCATGTGATTTTTCAGACCAGCGCAGAATTGCAGAAGCAGGCATGACACGAGTGCAGCACAGCACATCGGATGCGGCAGATGCATTTTAACCAGACAGCAGGTCCGGAACGGCGGAAATCAGAACGACAGAAGCCGAAACAGCATGCCAATAAGAGTGGTACCGCGGAAGCTATTGCCTTCGTCTCTTAGTTTGAGATGAAGGCATTTTTTTATGACCAGCCCAAATCTTGAAGCCTATCCCGAAATCTTTGATTTCGTGGAAGGTCTCATGCAAAGCTTTCCTAAATCCCGAGAGGGCAGTGAACAGTTAAATCAGTAAACAATAAGCGAACAATAATACAGAAAGGACGCATATAATAATGAAAAATTACGAGAAATACAAAGTCGGATATTTTCCGCCGGCAGAACCTCACAACGAATGGGTAAAGAAAGACCACATAGAAAAGGCACCGATGTGGTGCAGTGTTGACCTCAGAGACGGCAACCAGGCGCTGATTGTGCCGATGAGCCTTGACGAAAAAGTGGAATTCTTTAAATATCTCGTAAAAATCGGATTCAAGCAGATTGAAGTCGGTTTCCCGGCAGCATCAAAAACCGAGTACCAGTTCCTGAGAAAGCTGGTTGACGAGGATCTCATTCCTGATGATGTCACGGTTCAGGTGCTGACACAGTCCAGAAAGCATATAATAAAGAAGACATTCGAAGCCCTCGAGGGCGTGAAAAAGGCAGTTGTGCATCTTTACAACTCAACATCACTGGCACAGAGGGAGCAGGTTTTCAAAAAAGAAAAGCCTGAGATTATCAAGATAGCGACAGACGGTGCGGCACTGATGAACGAGTATGCGGCAAAGCACCCTGAGACAAAATTCTGGTTTGAGTATTCGCCGGAGAGCTTCACAGGCACAGAAGTGGATTTCGCAGCTGAAATATGCAATGCGGTTATCGACATCTGGGAGCCGACTCCTGACAGAAAAGTCATCATAAATCTGCCGGGAACAGTCGAAATGTCAATGCCGCATGTATACGCGTCACAGATTGAGTATATGTGTGCGAATTTACATAACAGAGAAAACGTCATCGTTTCGCTCCATCCGCACAATGACAGAGGAACAGCCGTTGCAGACGCGGAGCTGGGACTCCTTGCCGGCGGAGACAGAATCGAGGGCACACTTTTCGGCAACGGAGAGAGAACCGGAAACGTTGATATCGTGACAGTTGCGATGAACATGTTCTGCCACGGAGTTGACCCGGGACTTGATTTTTCGAACATGCCGGAGGTAGTCGAGACATACGAGAAGTACACAGACATGAAGGTCAATCCGAGACAGCCCTACGGCGGACAGCTGGTATTTGCGGCATTTTCGGGTTCGCATCAGGATGCTATCGCGAAGGGCATGCGCTGGCACGAGGAAAAGAACCTCAAAACATGGTCCGTGCCGTATCTTCCGCTCGATCCGCACGATGTCGGCAGGGAATACGAGGCGGATGTCATCCGTATCAACAGCCAGTCCGGCAAGGGCGGCATAGCGTACATCCTGGAGCACAACTTCGGGTATGTGATTCCGCAGCAGATGAGGGAAGAAATCGGATACATGGTGAAGGATATATCCGACAAGGAGCACAAGGAGCTCTCGCCGGTTGAAGTGTACCAGGCATTTGCGAGGGAATATGTCAATGTGTTCGACCCGATAGACATCACGGATGCGACATTCAGGAAGGCTTCGGATTACAAGTCGAATGACGGCATGATTGCTGATATAAAGGTGCGCATCGCGGGCAAGGTTTATGCGTTCGAGGCAGTCGGAAACGGTCGTCTCGATGCAATCAGCAACGCACTCAAGATGTCGCCGTATACTTTCAACTATAAATTCATCACTTATTCAGAGCACGCACTTTCCGCAGAGTCCAGCTCAAAGGCTGCAGCTTATGTGTGCATAGAGGACAGCGACGGCAACACATTCTGGGGCGTGGGAACTCACGAGGATATCATCCTGGCGTCGGTAAACGCTCTGGTGAGTGCGCTTAACAGACAGAACAGAAAAGATCATTTTGTAGAATAGT
>CAVECM010000132.1:0-4673 GCA_963614095.1 Bacteroidaceae bacterium | reverse complement strand
CTTCTGCCGCTTTGCCGGTCTGACCTCCGGATCAGGCCGCATAGTCATGATAAATTATATCATGCCGGTATAGCGTTTTCAATTTTCATCGCCGGCAGAAATCCGAGTATTTTTATTGACTGCCCGGACACCGCATTCTTCCTTAAAGCCATAAATAAAAAGAAAGCGCAAAACCGGTACTCTAGTTTTACGCTTTCCGCTGCACGATTTTTTTATTATATGTTTTTTTCAGATGTTTGTCAAAGTGCTGATACGTGCATATTTCGTTCTATGCTGCATGCTGATAGTCTGTCACTGCTATCTCCTGCATCATTTTTTATCATTTCTTCCGGCGTTTCAAATTCGCATGCTTATCAAACGTCGTCAATACACTTTTTCCTTTTCTGGCATCCTTATTTCTGAGCACATTTGTCCTTACGTATTTTCGCTCCTATACGTCCTCATCACTAAACATTTTCATCTCTGACACTCTCATTTCCGATCTTACTGATTCCTAATCATCCTCATTTCCGAACTTTCTGATTCCTTAGCATCTTCATTCCTGATTAGCCTCACTTCCGAGTTTCCTCATCCCCAACTAGATCAGCAAAAATTTTGTTCTTTACCTTCCGGAGCATTCCGCAGCCCGCGATGCACGAAACGACCTCTGTAATCGGGAAAGCCAGCCAGATGAAATCTGCGCCGAGCTGCCCGCTCCTGACCGGCAGAGAAAAAAGATATGCCAGCGGAACAATGATGACAAGCTGCCTCAGCAATGATATTATCAGCGACTCAAGCCCCCTTCCGAGTGCCTGGAAAACTCCCTGAAACGCTACATTGATTCCCGCAAAAACAAAGCTTATCGAAATAACCCGCATTGCACCTGTAAACAATTCCCGAGACGTTCCCGCATTAAAAAGCGCCGCAAACGCATCCGGGAAAAGTTCCGTGACTGCGGTGCTTGCCGCCATAAGAACAATCGTATATATCAAGCCGTATTTTATACCTTCACTTATTCTTTTCCTGTTCTGCATCCCGCAGGCAAACGAGACTATCGGCGTGATAGCGTCCCTCAGACCAAACGCGATGAACAGTGCGAACTGCTGCACTTTATAAAAAAGGCCGTAGGCAGTCTGTGCGGACGCATCAAACTTCAGAATCATATTCATGGCATACACCGTGAAGGACATCAGCGCCTGTGCGATAATCGCCGGAAGCCCGATAACATAAATTTCACGAATAATCCCCGCGTCCGGTTTAATAAATCTGAAATCCTGCTGTATCTCATGATTGAGCCTTTTATGAAACAGAAAACCCAGCGCCGCTGAAAGAATCTGTCCGATAACCGTCGCATAAGCTGCTCCCGCCACACCCATTTCGGGAACAGGACCCAGCCCGTAAATCATGATGGGGTCAAGGATAATATTTGCTGCCGCTCCGGCAATCTGAGCCGCCGTAGAATATACGGAACGCCCTGCAGCCTGCAGCAGCTTTTCATAAACTGCCTGGAAAATTACGCCGAACGATATGACGCAGCATATTCTCAGATATGTCACAGCCATGGAAATGACTTGAGCATCTGTCGTCTGCGAGGCGATGTATGCTCTCACTCCGAAGATTCCGAACAGCAGACACATTATGTAAATAACTGCACCTAAGAAAATACTGTTTCCGGCCGTTCGCGCCGCCTTTTCATAATTCTGCTGCCCCAGCGACCTCGACAGCAGTACATTTGTTCCGACTCCTGTTCCTATCGCAAGCGCCACCATCAGCATCTGCACCGGAAACACCAGCGACAACGCGTTCAGCGCCGCTTCACTTCCGGTTCTCATGTTTCCCACGAAAGCGCTGTCAACGATATTGTAAACCGCCTGCAGTGCCATTGATAAAATTATCGGTGCCCCCATCTGAACCATCAGTTTATTCACAGGCGTATCTCTCATCCTGCTGCCCTTGCTGCTTCCTTTTACTTTCTCTGCCGCCATTTTCTTTACCTCCTGCCGCAATAATAATCTCCCGGAATCTCTGACTATTGAAATTCCAACATATTAAAACTTGATTTTTTAATGCTTCCGCTTTTTTACTCAAATATGCTTGTCAAACCGATACCTCACCCGGGGCAAAGCTTCCGCATTTCCCTTGCCGCAATATATTTATTATCTGCAGCTGATATTTCTCATAATCAGTAAGCAGTTATCCATCTATTCCCGAAACTGCATGCTTTACAAAAAAATACAGCCTTCAGGTAAGCCGGTCTTACGCTGAAAGCTGCACACTTAATTAAGAAATATGAAATTCTGCGCCTATAATAAACATGCGCCAATAGCTGATCTCCATCCGCTGCACGTAATAAACATTCGCCGATGGCTGATCTGCATCCGCTGCTTCATACAAAAGAACGAGCAGCAGTAACTGGATTTACGCAGTTTCTGCTACTCGTCACAAATATTCTAACATGATTCTTACGCCGGCGCAACAGCGATTTTCAATACGTTTAAGCTCTGCCGCAGCAGACACAAAAGCACAATTACCTCTGCGCCTGCTGCGATTCTGTCTCTGTTTCTCCGCAGAAGGCTTATGTCTTTCGCCCCGCCGCGGTCGGTCTCCTTATGCCTCTGCAGCAGACTTTCCATCCGCTGCAGCCTTGAAGGCTTCTGTCGCTTCTCTGACTTCATCCTCAGTCGCAGCCATTGCCTTCAATGTCATTTCCAGGAGCTTGTTCAGTTCCCAGCCCAGCTGCTCGGCTCCGCGTGCGATTACCTCTCTGGAGCAGCCTGCTGCAAAGCTCTTTGATTTGTATTTTTTCTTAAGGGACTTAAGCTCCATATCCTTTGCACTCTTTGACGGACGCATCAGCGCCGCAGACCATATCAGCCCGGTCAGCTCATCAGCCGCAAAGAGCACTTTTTCCATCTCATGTACAGGCTCAACATCAATCGTCTGCCCGCATCCTACTGTGATACCGTAGCCGTGCGAACATACCGCATGAATCACATCTTCACCGACTCCCGCTTCTCTCAGCAATTCCGGCGCCTTCAGGCAGTGCTCATCGGGATAAAGCTCGAAATCGATATC
Source organism: Bacteroidaceae bacterium (assembly GCA_963614095.1). Lineage (GTDB taxonomy): Bacteria > Bacillota > Clostridia > Peptostreptococcales > Anaerovoracaceae > Lentihominibacter. The sequence continues at coordinate 1,619 of CAVECM010000132.1, read as the reverse complement.
ATGAAGAAGTCCGACAACGCCCCAGTATTCCGCATCGTCGCCGTATCCCAGTTCTCCGGCATACCATTTCATCACCGCTTCAACTGTGAGCCCGTGCTGTATGTGAAACGGGTCCTTATTGTATTTCTGCAAAAGCTCATATGCCTTTTCTCTTGATATTGTTTCCATTCTGCATCACTCCTCTTTAATTTCAGTGGTTGTGTTTTGATATCTCAGTTTGTATTCTGCGTGCCGGGTTCCGAACTGCTGCTGAGGTTTTTTTCATCCGAAATGCCGTGCTCCGGGCCGGCCCCGGGCCTTCAAAGTTTAAATCCTTCTACTGTATGCTGAGATTGACTGAGATATCATCCTCGGTCTGTGCCTCTGCATCTCCGTCATCATATTTCAGTGTAAAGGAATATTCCTGTCCTTCATCGTCCTGAACAACGAAATCGTAATCCCCGTTTTCCTTAACAGTTATCGTAATAACATTGTCGTTTTTTGAATAATTAACAAGATTATCCGGCATCTGCAGAACTTCATATTCACCGATTCCCTCAACGGAAATATCGATAACTGATTTTTTTCCGCAGCCGGTGAAGCTCAGTATCAGAATAGCCATCAATATCATCGCTGTGATTCTTTTTACTGCGGTGCCTTTTCTCTTCATACTGTTTCCGTGCATTATATTGTTCCTCCTCGTTCAGCCGTTTCGCTGCATGGTAATGTTTCTCCGCATCATAATGCTTCACTGCATGAAATCACCCCTCGGCGCCATACTTTCTCCCATTTTCTGCAGCTGTTTTCTGTCGGCAGATTGACTGCCGCTATTATTATAGCAAAAAAGGAAACAATTAAACACAGCAATTTTGAAATCGCTTCTGTATTTTCAGCCCCGGTTTTCATTCCTGATCCGGTTCTGTTCCTTCTTCCGGGATTCAGCCTGAGTACTCGGTTTTTTCTGTATATCTTTCAGCTTTTTTTCTCACCGGCAGCTGTGCGATTATAACCGCTGCCATCATCAGAACGCATCCCAGCAGTTCTCTTCCGGTCATCACTTCATTGAGGAAGATGAAACCGGACAGAGCCCCGAAAAGCGACTCCGTACTCAATATTACCGACGCAGCCGCAGGATCTGCATTTTTCTGACCGATGGCCTGAAGCGTATATGCGATTCCCGACGACATAACTCCGGTATACAGAAGACTAGGTATCGATGATATTACCGCATCAACTGTATTTGTTTCCAGTGCAAATGCCGCAGCGAGACTCAGAACGCCGCCGACAAAAAACTGAATGCTGATAAGCTTTGCCGCATCTACCTTCGGAGCATAATAGTCAATCACATATATCTGCGCCACCCAGCCGAGAGCACCCGCAAATGCAGTAATATCGCCTGCAGCAATCGTGAAGTCCGATGTCACGCACAGAAAAAAAAGACCTGCCGCGCCAAGGAATGCGCCTATCCAGTTGTTGATATTTGCTTTGCGTTTCAGAAATATGCCGAAAATCGGTACAAGCACAATGTAAAGTGCGGTAATAAATGCTGTTTTCCCTGCAGAGGTAGAAATAAGCGCTGCCTGCTGGAAATTTACAGAAAAAAACACTATAATTCCGGCGATTACACCACCCTTTATCAG
>CAVECM010000131.1:0-4796 GCA_963614095.1 Bacteroidaceae bacterium | reverse complement strand
CATTGCTGCCACATCTTTTTTCTTTATTATATCATAGAATATACATCACGCACTTGTCCGTAATCGTAAAATCTGCATATGAATATACACAAACAGAAATAAACTCTGCTGATTTTGTTTAGCAGAGTTTATCATACCATTTTCATTTAAGAAAGATTTCTATATCCCACACTTGACTCTGTAGTTCCTCCAATCGTGGCCGTAATTATAATTTTTATTCGATATTTCTTTTCAGAAGAAACACTGAATGTAGCAGTTGGGAAAATTGTCGCTCCGTTTTTACTCAATGTTACTGACTTTGCATTTGAATTTACATACCTATTGCCATTATAAACTTGTAATGTAATAGTCGACTTCATTTTCGAAGCACCTGCACGAACTGCTGAGATATGCGCAATACCTTTGCCTGAACTTCTGGTAAATGATCCTTTTATTTGTATCTTACTTGTTGCGAATAATGATACATCATTATTTGCGTTGTCTTGAATTAATACTTCTTTAGGCACAAACCCATACTCTATTAACGTTTCTTGTTGTGCGGCTTCAATTTCCAGATTTTGATTCGAAGATATGGCAAAAGCATTACTTGGGGCCAATAATACACTCATCATTATAGTTAGCATTACGCATATACACTTGCTGCCTTTTGCTGTTATTTTGACTCTCATATCTATTTTCCTCCGACTTTATTCATGTCTACTTCCTCTCTTGTTTATATATATCCTCTCTGAATCTCTAACTATTGAAATTCCAACATATTTAAATTTATTTTATAAAAAAACCGTCTTTTTACTCAAAAGCACTTGACGAATCGCCGCCGCATGGCTCCCCTATATTTATATCTTCCAGGAACTCCTCTCGAATCTAAATTGCGAGAGAATATGCTTTTGTATTAAGCTTCAATTAACGGTAAGGTATGTTGTTGTGCTCAGCAATACGGATAAAAAAGCAATCATAATGAAAACCCCGATACTCATCATGTAGGTGAGCTCTTTTTTTCTCAGCCAGATGGCCGTATTTGCTATGAGCATGATTACGCTTAACAGCGCCAGCAGATACAACAGTACAGGACTGACAATAATAAATGTGAAATACATTACAACAAAACTGCATTGTATAATAAAGTCTGCTTTCAGCAGCGTTGACGATGCGGCGGCGACGGCACTGTATTCCAGACTGATTAACAATATAATTACAGAAAAAAATACCGCTTGAAATATGAATAATACGACTGGTCCCGGGTGAATTTCTATAATTCCATCATCATTAAACATAAAAAGAAATTCCGCAATTATTGCAGCCAATGCCGCCAAGCAGCCTGATAGAGTACTTAGTAATATTTTTTTAATGTGCTTCATTTGTATTCCTCGCTTTAAAATCCAATCTACTATCTCATATGAAAATCGCATCCACCGTCATTATAAACCCAAACACCAGGAGTCATAAGTCTAGGAATCCCAGTAAGAACGTTATTAAAATATGCAGTAATTTCTACATTTGCTCGCTGACCTTGATTTGTTATCGAATTTGTATTTGTTTTCCAGCGACTGAATTTATAGAAAGTTTTATTTACTGAATATGAAAAGCCCGGGTTGGAACTCGTAATTTTACTGTTTTTAACAACCCATGTAATTCTCATTGTCCCTGTTATAACTACGGTAGCAGCACTTTTATATGCCCAGGTATTAGATTTGGTTCTTGTTCTGTCAGGATATACAGCCATGGTGTTTAAGATACTTTCATTAAAATGAACAGATGTGTTTTTTATTATATCTTCATTTGACACATTTTCTGCAAAATCCTGATCGTATTCAGAGAGCAACGAAATACCATCCAGGGTATAAAAAGAGCTTGAATCACTTTGAACATGGTTGTGTATTCTATCTACAATCCTTTGTATTTCTTCATAAAACTGCTCTTTCGTTAAAGATGACATATACGCAATGAAATCCAAAGATTTTTCATTTTCGCAATCATAATTGATTTCAACATTGTCAAAATTATTTTCAACATATATAGGAGTAGTTAGAAAATCGATAATGATTTGTTTGGTTTCATTCTCCTCGATGGAATCAATAGCATTTAGCACATCTTTTTCTGTTACATAGGCATTTTGAGTATTTGTTCTATAACTGTCTGCAAAAGCAGGCACTACTGAAGAAAGAAATAGCGCAGCTGAAATAAAAATAATCCATATTTTTTTCATGGTTGTTCCTCCTTGTTAATTCATATTCTATTGAAATTCTTACTATTGAAATTTCAACATGTTTAAATTTTTTAAATCCCCGCTTTTTTATTCAAAAGCACTTGATAAAGCGCTGACGCATGATGCCTCTTTAGGATTCCGCCCCAAAGAGGCACCATTCAATTAAAATATTGTATTCTCAGTTAAACAAACATAAAAACGCCCCCTCTTCTCATCAAGCCAAACGATATAATCTCCCTCTATATAATCTAAGACGCAAAGGATATAAAAAAGTAACAAATACGTACGGATAATTAATGATTGTGTAAAAAATTATCTCGGGTGAGAGGAGGGGGAGGATTTCTCTGAATTAACATGAATAATCCATGTTAAAGCTGTTACTTTTTCATTCTTTCCGCATCATATATTATGAAGATAATTATCTTTAAATAGGAGGTTCTTAAATATGAATAATAAATTACAAATCTTATTCGCTTTTATTAAATATTTACTGTTTATTCTTCTGCCACTGATTTTCATTAATGTATACTATTTATATGATACATATTCTGCCAATAAGATGAATGACTTTGCTTACAATAATATTTTAATTCCGACTATTATTCACGCAGCAATAATCTGCGTATTTACTGTCCTGTTATTAGAAACAGGCAGAAGAATCCAACACATAATCATATGTCCAATTATTATTGTTATGCATCTTATACTCTATGCATTATTTAATATATATCCTTCATACTTTATGTATACCGAAGTTATTTCAAGCTTGATTTTAGTTGCTGTACTTATCCCCCTTGACCATATTCCTAAGCCCAAGAGCAATCTCTAAAAAATGCTTTTAAAATAATTTAAAAAAGCAACCGTTTGCTGCCGCTTTTTTTCAAACTTGTTATTTTGATCGGCCTCTGCATAGGCTGTCGATTTTTCTCCTGTCCTTGTACGGAAACAGAGAGCGATTAGAGATACTGCAAAACGCATCTCTTTAGCCAAACCTCCGCCGCACCTGATGTTACATGCCTAACCGCCCCTCTTTAACTTTAACAATAGCTTTATCTTTCCCTGTCATCACTGCGCTCCTTTCCTCTGACCTTTTCCATTGCTCCGTTAAGCTTCTCAAGAAGTACCCTGCGTTCCTCGTTTGTCAGCCCTGCTTCTGTGCGTTCCCCTGTAGTGACATTCTTTACAGATGCGTAGTACATCGGTCTGCACGATCCCCAGAAGGCTATGTTCACTTCCTTGATGTAGTTGCTTTCCGGTTCTTTCATAAGCGCTGTGATCTCAATGATTTCACATTCGATATTGTTGTTTTCCATTTATCTTTCCTGTCCTTTCCGTTCTTCTATGTTTCTGTTTCGTTCCGGTGCTCTGCAGAATTCAATGAATTCCTTAAGAGAATCCAGCATGCTCTTTCGCTCTTCCTGATTTGCAGGATAGAATTGCCTGATACAATTGCGGGCCGTGGCTGCTGCCCTCAGGACAATCTGCCTGAAAGCAGGGCGATTGTTTTCAGGCGAAATCATAGATTCCTTTACCGGCTCGATGATTTCTGTCTGCTTCATGATCTTCATTGATTCTTCAGGCATTCCGTATTTCAGATTTACATCCACCTGCCTGTTCCATTCATCGCGCACACGGTTGTCCTCCCGGATTTCCTTTTCATGCGGATTATGCTTTCCGATTTTCCTTGTGGCAAGGTAAGGGCTGTCAGGGTTGAATACCTTCAGCTTTTCGTTCGGCATTGAGAGCCGGTTCATTATCTCCGTGTAGTAAAGCTTTACATCTCTTACGAAGCCTCTGCTTTTGAAGTAATTGTCTTTCCCGGAAAACATCTTCTGTTCGTAAACTTCACCTTTGGGAACTATGCGGCAGCCGGGAAGCAGGCCGCCGTCTTCATCAAGGATTTCCTTCCTGGTTCTGACTCTTTTGCCGGATGCATTAATGAAGAGATTCCTGCCGGCTGTTTTCTTTACAGGATTATCAAGAAGCGTCCGCTCGGAATAAATCAGATGAATGTGATAATTCGTCTTCCTGGGATTGTGATGCAGCGCTGATGAGCATTCAACCCCGTACTCTCTTTTGAATTCTTCCGTGAAATACTTCAGCAGCTCGTTTGGATTAAACTGCTGAAGACTTCTCGGCAGTGCGATTATGAGTTCCCTTGCCTCAATGCACCTGCCGGGAGCACCGGACCTTTTGAATTCCGCCTGACATTCACGGGCGAGATTGCCCCAGAATGGAGCCGGGTTCGTCTCGTATACGGCATAAAGGTGCTCCTGCTCCTCGTGGCTGCTTATATAATGGATACGTCCGCAGACATCGTGGAGCTTTGTCTGTCTGATAAAAGTGAAACCTTTCATGTTACCCCCTTTCACTTTGAGAAGCAGACCCGCCCCGCAGGGCCTTCGGAGAACGAAATCCCTCCTGTCATAAACCGGCAGGTTTGTGCAGGGGGTGTATTTCGCTCTCAGTCGCCGAGGGCTCTGTTCAGGCTGATCGGAATGGTCTGCATCATATCCGGCGACGCATCACCCTGCTCGGCTGCCGCCTTTGCCGAAACGACCCGCCGCGCTTTACTGATCTGCTGCGTTTT
>CAVECM010000130.1:0-4883 GCA_963614095.1 Bacteroidaceae bacterium | reverse complement strand
CCCTTTCACGGCGGTAACTCGGGTTCGATTCCCGATAGGATCACCAAGACGAAACCTGTTTTTCTTAATTGAAAGACAGGTTTTTTATTGCCTTGAAAAACCAGTGCTGCTTGAGCTGCAATTAGATAGTTTAACGGGCATAGTAAGTAAAAGAAGTCTATGCATGCGAACAGATTCTGGGGAGGGAAATGTTCAAAAAACGGGACGCTCCTGCCCTCGGCTGCATCGTTCATGTTATGGTATAAACATAAAGAAAAAGCAGTGGAAAAAATTTCTGGATAAGGTTATAATGAATACAGAATAGTTTGAAAAACATGAGATTGACATTATAAGCTGAAAGCAGGAAAGCTTTTCACCGGGGATGATAGTTATTTTAAAGTAAACGTTAAAAAGCTTTAATTTGATATCTGCACATAATTACAGCGGCCGCATTTACGAGCTGCACAGACAAATGTGTAAATCCGCAGTAACACAGATGTGAGCCCGCAGTAAATTTTTTATTTTGTCTGCTTCGTTTGATAAATTATTGTGCAGTCAGCATTTAAAATTGTTTTAAGAACTGACATATTATGTTAAAATGTTATAACTTAAATATTGATAATCAGGATTCTGCACAGAAGCTGCAGTTCGGGATAAGACAGATGAACATTAGAGCTGCCTGAACTGGCTGAGTCGGAATCCGGAAATGGAGAGTAGAAGAAGTTATGAAGCCGATCTCACAGGAAGAATATAAAAAAATGCAGGATAAGGACTGGGAGTGGGCGAAGGCGCTCATACAATGTCAGATTGATGACAAACGCCCCGGTGTGAAAAATCTGACGAACAGACCTATAATCAACATCAAACAGATGCTGGAGTCAAGTGCGGAACTCTACGACGACGGCATTGCGTTTTATACGAAATTCGAGAAGGGTCCGTACACGACAATCACGCATCGCCAGGTCTTTGACGATGTAAACGCGATGGGTACGGCGCTGATAGCACATGGGATGAAAGATAAGCGTATAGCTGTGATAGGCGAGACTGCATACATGTGGGGAATCGGATATCTCGGTACGGTCTGCGGTACAGGCATCGTAGTGCCGCTTGACAAGGAACTGCCGTATGATGAGCTGAAAAACCTTATAAACGAGGCAGAATGTTCAGCAGTAATTTTTGACAAAAAACGCGAAGACACATTTGTAAAGATGATGCAGGAGGGAGAGACAGGGCTTGAACTGCTGATATCCCAGGACAGGAGAGAAAACGCAGATGGCATCATTTCGCAGTGGAAGCTGATCGAAGAAGGAAAGAAACTTGTTGCCGAAGGTGACAGATCTTTTATTGACGCACAGATTGACAGCCAGGAAATGAGCATAATAATATTTACATCCGGAACAACAGGAATGGCAAAAGGAATAATGCTTTCTCACAGAAATATTGCGGCTGATCTGATGGTATCACCTACACTGGTAGACTTCCTGCCAAGTGACATTTTCTTCTCTGTGCTGCCGATACATCACACATTCGAATGTACGTGCAACTTTATAATGCCGCTTTACAAAGGAGGCGCTATCGCACACTGCGAGGGGCTGAAATATATCGTAAAGAACATTCAGGAGGTGCATCCTACATTTCTTCTTGCTGTGCCTGCTATTTTTGAGGCGCTGCACAAGGCTATATGGAAAGGTATACGTGCAAAGGGCAAGGAAAAGACAGTCCGAAAGGCAATGAAAATATGCAATGCTGCCAAGAAGCTGCACATTGACCTCACAAATGTATTCTTCAAGGAAATCAAGCAGACCCTCGGCGGAAGAATGAGAATGATGATCTGCGGCGGCGCTGCCATTAACCCCGAAATACTCGAAGATCTGCAGAGCTTTGGAATAATGGCACTGCAGGGATACGGACTTTCCGAGGCGGCACCGATGGGCGCGCTTAATCCTGAAAACAAGCCAAAGAGTAACTCATGCGGTATCGCTTTTCCGGGATTTGATGCCAGAATCGATGAACCGGGCGATGACGGAGTAGGCGAAATATGTCTGCAGGGTGATAACATTATGCTCGGATACTACAAAAATCCGGAAGCTACGGCCGAAGTTATCAAGGACGGATGGTTCTATACAGGTGACCTCGGTTATATAGATGATGAGGGATATATAGTTATTACGGGCAGAAAAAAGAATGTAATCATCACAAAGAACGGCAAAAATGTATTCCCTGAGGAAATCGAGTATCAGCTGTCACTTTTTGACGAAATAGCAGAATCAATGGTATTTGAAGGCGACAGTGACAATAAGAGTGATACGCTGATTGTAGCCGGAATATATCCTGACTGGGAAAAGATAAAAGAAGTGCTGGGTGACAGTTCATCAGATGATAAAGCAGTCGAGAAGTACCTCTGGACTATTGTAGACAAGGTGAATGAATCAAATCCGGGATACAAGATGATAAGAAAAATAAATCTCAGACACAAGGAATTTGAAAAGAATACGTCAAGGAAAATCAGGAGATTTGTTGAGGACAACAAGAAGGCTCTCTAATAAGAATGTGCCCAGGAACTGTAAATTGCCGTTAAACGATACGAACACAAACGATGCAAAGCCTAACGATGTAAAGCGCAGTAGTGCGGCAGGAGAAACAAAATCGTTTTCAGTTGCGGAAAACAACAAATCAGAATGTTGGAAGCAGCAAATCGAAACGATGTAAGCAGCAGAGCGGAACGTTGAGAACATTTGCAGACCAGGGACAGATGGGCGAAAAGCGAATAGGATAAACAGTAAATTGAAAAAGGGATGTCAGCATTGGATTAAATGCGGCATCCCCTTTTAATTCAGATTGAGACTAATGCCAGTTGTGTATAATTCAGATCAGGGTCAATTCAAATTAGGATTAATCCGGATTGAGACTAATTCAAATCGGGATTTGTTCAGACCGAGAGACCGAGAGGCTGGGATTAATATGCGCCGGACGGCGGTGAGCTGTATTCCGATAAATCTGTATGTATTCGCCATGCGGCACATCGATTATGGGCAATTCTGGTGGAACTGCTTGCATACGCCTGGTTATACACTGATTATGAGCAGCTCGATGAACTGTCGGCAGATGCCCTGCCTAATACTTTGTCATACACCGATTTTGAGCAGCTCAATGAACTGCTTTGCAGTTCTCGGGCTTCTGCCGTTTTTTCTGATGGCGTGAGCCTCTGCTCTGCGGAAAAGCTCAGCCTCGTCCATCTCGACCCCGTATTCCGCAGCCAGCGATTTTACAATCATAAGATATTCATCCTTGTCCGGCTTCTGGAACGTGACAGTCAGTCCGAATCTTGCCGACAGACTCATAGTCTCCTGCATAGTATCGTTGATGTGCAGCTCGTCGCCGACCCTGTCGGCAAAGCTCTCCTTGATAAGGTGCCGTCTGTTGCTTGTCGCATATATGACGACATTGTCTCCGCAGCCAGAAACACTGCCTTCGAGAATGGCCTTGAGAGCAGAAAAATTATCATCATTGCCTGTAAAGCTCAGATCGTCTATAAACAATACAAACTTCAGAGGATTTGAGGCGAGCTCTTCCATTATATCAGGAATCTGATAAAGCTGATTCTTCTTAACTTCAATGACTCGAAGTCCCTTAGGCGCAAGGCTGGCACAGACAGCCTTGACAGTAGAACTCTTGCCGGTGCCGGCATCGCCGTAAAGCAGCATATTGCTGGCGCCCGTGCCGTCTGCAAACGAAGTAGTGTTCTTTATAATAATGCTGCGCTCCCTTTCATAGCCGAACAGCTCATCGAGTCCCTGAAAGTCAGGGTGAGCAACAGGAACGATTTCGCCGTCATCAAGTCTGAAAAAAGTGTATTTCGCATAGATGCCATAGCCGACCTTGTCGATATTGCTGAGCTTTTCCATAAAATCAGACTGCAGATCCGTATGCTGAACCGTCCAGGCAGGCAGAAAACCTTCATATCCGATGAATTCCCGCACCTGTGAGGATGTGAGAGATGCAAGCTTCTGAAGTACGATAAGTTCATTTTCCAGAGCCTGCTTAATTTCGTCGGCAATATGCATACCCGCGGCAGTGTTCTTTACATAAAAATTATCGTCACGGAGGACCAGAGTCCGGATGTAATCCGTGAAGCTGGCTGTGTACGGATACAGCTGAGCTGTGAAATTACTGTAGTGTCTCACTGCAGCGGCCGTGTTGCCGGTGCGCACTGCATCATATATTCCGCGCAGCTGCGTTATAGCTTTATCATCTCTGATGTTTGAGAAAACCGTCAGAGACTCTATTTCCATCATTAACTGAGTAAAATTATTATTCATATTGTGTCTCCTGTGGATTAAAATCTGTTGTATCATGAACGTGCTTTTATTATACTATATATTGGGGAAAAATAGCAGAGGAAATAACCGCACCCCGGAAATATTAGTGAACGACAGCAGACAGAAAGTCCGCGCTTTCTGCATGACGGAGGATAAAATGAGAATAAACAAATATATAGCGGCCGCAGGCATCTGCAGCAGAAGAAAGGCTGATGATCTGGTGGCAAACGGAAACGTGAGCATAAACGGCGTTCCTGTAAAAGAAGCAGGTGCGCAGGTAAATGACGGAGACGTCGTTGAAGTCAACGGACGCGTCATCAGCGCAGCACATAAGAACGTATATGTAGTGGTGAACAAGCCGCTGGGTTACATAACATCGATGAACGATGACAGAGACCGGGCGACAGTAGCGGAGCTTGTGGGTGATATCCCCGAAAGACTTTTCCCGGTAGGGCGGCTGGATTACAACACGACGGGACTGCTGATCATGACGAACGACGGTCAGCTCGCAAACAAGCTGACTCATCCGAGGCACAAGGTTTACAAGACATATGTTGCAACGGTCGCAGGCGTCATATCGGATAC
>CAVECM010000129.1:0-5005 GCA_963614095.1 Bacteroidaceae bacterium | reverse complement strand
GCACGGGCACGGAACACCTGTTATCTGCAATATGAACGACTGGACACTGGAATAGAAAGGAAAAGCATGAATAGACTGAAATATATCTGTTCGACAACAGCCAGAATGCTGACGCTGGTTATAGCTGTCAGTATTCTGGCATTTATACTGATATCGGCATCGCCGGTCGATCCGCTCAAGGCATACATAGGAGCGGAATCGACAATGTCAGAAGCAGCAAAGCAGGAAGTGGCGGACTACTGGGGACTGAACGATCCGCCGGTCGAACGATTTCTGACGTGGGCGGACCACGCACTGCACGGTGACCTCGGAACATCAATCACATACAGCATGCCGGTTTCAAAGGTGATAGCAGACAGATTCAGATATTCGCTGGCTCTGATACTGATGGCATGGGCGATGTCAGGAATAATCGGGTTCGCAGCGGGAGCGGCGGCTGCTGTAAAAAACGGCAGTATCTTCGACAAATGCGTCAAGGCGTTCTGCCTGCTGCTGCAGTCGGCGCCGGTATTCTGGTTCGGGCTGCTGATGCTGACAGTGTTCTCAGTGACGCTGGGATGGTTCCCGATAGGACAGGCAGCCCCTATAGACAAACTGGCGGAGGACGTGACAATATGGGACAGACTTTACCACATGATTCTGCCGGCAGTGACCCTGAGCATTCTGGGAACAGGAAAAATAACGCTTTACACGAGGCAGAAGCTGATAGAAATACTGCACAGCGACTATATACTTTTTGCAAAGGCGCGGGGGGAGTCTGTACGGCAGACAGTAATAAGGCACGGTCTGCGGAATATAGCGCTCCCTGCGATAACGGTGCAGTTTGCATCATTCAGCGAGCTGTTCGGAGGAATAGCTCTGGCTGAAACAGTATTCTCATATCCGGGAATCGGCAGCGCATTGACAGCGGCAGCACTTAATGCCGATGCACCGCTGCTGACGGCACTCGCGGTATTCAGTGCGGTATTCGTGTTTGCCGGGAATTTTATCGCCAATGTGCTTTACGGAATTGTGGATCCGCGGCTGAAGGAGGGGGGATACCGTGCGTAATAATGTGCATAAGAAAATGCGCGGTATGCTTGATATGAAACTGAAGGAGATGCAGAGGACTGCAGGCTCGTTCGATGAGGAGACTGCGGGTCCGTTCAATGAGGATACGACAGGTTCATTCGATGACATGCAGATCATGCAAAGCGCACGGACGGCTGCAGATAGGGCGTCTGCTGCATATGCTGAGACTGCAGAGCCGGGGCTCATGGGGAAATTTTCCTACAGGCCGAGGATGAATACACGAAAAAAAATGATTATCTATATTGTAATTGCCGGAGTGTATCTGCTGGCGGTGCTGGCTGCAGGGCTGCTGATGAGCCCGGACCTTTACAGCGTGCATTATGAAAACAAGCTGCTGACGCCGTCGCTGACGCATCCGTTCGGAACGGATATCATGGGACGCGATATGTTCTGGAGAAGTATCAAAGGCCTCTCAAACAGCATACTGATCGGGCTTGCGGCATCTGCGGTGAGCTCAGTGATAGCACTCATATTCGGGGTGGCTGCAGCTGTGGCAGGCGGAGCGGTTGACCGTCTGATAACATGGCTGGTCGACTGCTGTATGGGTCTGCCGCATCTGGTGCTTTTACTGCTGATTTCGTATATGATGGGAAAAGGCGGATTCGGTGTGGCGTTCGCGGTGGCGGTGACGCACTGGCCGGAGCTGACCAGGCTCGTGAGGGCGGAGGTGCTTCAGGTGAAAAACACTCAGTATGTAAAAGCTGCAGAGAAGATGGGGCACTCGAAGTTCCGCACAGCAAGGGATCATATACTGCCGCACGTAATGCCTGTATATCTGACAGGGCTTGTGCTGCTTTTCCCGCATGCGATAATGCACGAGGCCTCGCTGACATTTCTGGGATTCGGGTTTTCGGCATCTACGCCGGCAATCGGGGGGATATTGTCAGAGGCAATGAAGCATATCGTCACCGGGAAGTGGTGGCTGTGCGTGTTTCCGGGCCTGATGCTGCTGATTGCGGTGATGCTTTTTGATGTGATCGGTGAAAAGCTCAGACTGCTGATGAATCCGGGAAGCGGGCAGCTGTAAAGGCTGAAGCGCAGTGTGTATGGGGGCAGGCAGCCTGGAAAAGATTGCGGGAGCAGCCTGCAGAGAAAACTGTAATGGACAGCTGCAGAAAAACTAAGATTCAGCAGATGCGGAGAATAAAAAATATGGAAAAGAATAAATGCAGCAGTAAACATATAAATATAAAAGAAACCGGCAGGATGACATACAATAAAGCTGTCGGAAAAAGTACAGAAAACAGAAGAGCGGAGAATTTAAGCGAGCGCCCGTACGGAGGTGCAGAGCCGCTGCTTGATATAAAGAATCTGACCATTTCATTCAGCAGATATGACCGGAAATGGAACAAGGTTGACCTGGAGGTGATTCATTCACTTGATGTGGAGGTTTATCCGGGTGAAATAGTGGCAGTAGTCGGATCGAGCGGTTCGGGCAAGAGCCTGCTGGCGCATTCCGTGCTGGGAATACTGCCGGAAAACAGCAGCATAAGCGGCATAATTAAATTCTGCGGAGAAGAGCTGACACCTGAGCTGCAGGAAAAAATCCGCGGCAGGGAAATGGTATTCATACCACAGTCTGTGGATTTTCTGGATCCGCTGATGAAGGTCGGAAAACAGGCGAGGGGCGTACGCGGGACAATGGAAAAAGTCAGGAGTGCATTCCGCAGGTATGGGCTGTACGAGGAAGTGGAGGAGATGTATCCGTTCCAGCTGTCAGGAGGAATGGCCCGCAGGGTGCTGATTTCGTCGGCCGTGACAGAGGATGCGAGGCTGATAATAGCAGACGAACCGACGCCGGGGCTTGACATTGAGATGGCTATGGAGACGCTTATGAATTTTCGGGAACTGGCGGACAGCGGATGCGGAGTATTGCTGATAACGCATGATATAGACCTGGCGCTGAACGTGGCCGACAGAATAGCGGTGTTTTATGCCGGGACGACCGTGGAAATCTGCCCCGCATCGGATTTTGAATGGGACAGTCAAGGCAGCGGGACCGAGCAGCAGGAAAAGCTGCATAGCGGGAATGAGCAGCAGGGAAAACTGCGCCATCCGTACAGCAAGGCCTTCCTTGATGCGCTGCCGCAGAATGGATTCAGACCGATACCCGGAACGCAGCCGTATGCAGGCGAGCTTCCGGACGGGTGCCTCTTTGCACCGAGATGTCCGTACAGAACAGAAGAGTGCAGCGGAGAAATAGAAATGAGAGACGTCAGAGGCGGAAAGGTGCGGTGTATCCACGCGGTCTGAACAATCAAAGAAAAAACAATGAAAAGACAAAGAGAAATCAGGAGGACGCATGCAGCTTAGAGCAGAAAACATAAGCTTCAGATACAGCCGAAAAAGCCCGTGGATTCTGAGAAACGTGAGCTTTACACTTGAATCCGGAGAACGCGCGGCACTGACAGGACCGTCGGGATGCGGAAAGAGCACGCTTTCCATGATACTGGCAGGATACATTGAACCGACGGAGGGGCAGGTGCTGCTTGACGGAAGGCTGATCGCGAAAAAAGGATATTCGCCGGTGCAGATGGTTTATCAGCATCCGGAGCAGGCGGTGAACCCGCGGTGGAAAATGGAGCGGACGCTGAAAGAAGCGTGGGAGCCGGACGATGAGCTTCTCCGGGCGATGGGAATCGAAAACGAGTGGCTGAAGAGATGGCCGGCTGAACTATCCGGCGGAGAGCTGCAGCGTTTCTGCATCGCGAGGGTGCTCGGGCCGAAAACGAAATTTCTGGTATGTGATGAGATTACGACTATGCTGGACGTGATAACGCAGGCGCAGATCTGGCATCTGATAATGGAAAGGGCGCAGAATCAGAATCTGGGGCTTGTGGTTGTGACGCACAATATGGCGCTTGCGGAAAAGGTCTGCACGCGGAATGTCAGTCTGCCGGAAATCAACGGAGTATCCGGTGAACAGGTGCGCGTCCGTTAAATTGAAGTGAGCACGCTCAAAGCGTGTATTTGCAAGGGATTGGGCTGTTTTAGATGCATCGCTGAATAACGATGCGAGACACGAAATTTACTTTTGCAGATTAATCGCCAAATAACGATATATACTCAAAAGGCACACTGCAGACCGCCCGCATTGTTATATATTATAAAAAAATAACGTGGGCTGCTTGACCAATACTGCAGAGTGATTGCCGGTGAAAATTATCAATCTGACCATTGTTACATATTAAACAGATCCGCATGAGATCCTGTGTCCACAAGAGTCAAAGTTAATACATTATCTTCCTTCAGATACACGAGCAGCCAATCCGGCTGAATATGGCATTCACGAAATCCTTTGAAATCCCCTTTTAATTCATGGTCATGGTGTTTTTCTTCCAGGTCAATATTATTCTGGAGCTTATCGACAACGCTTTCCAGAAGAGAAATGTCCAGACCTCTTTTCCGGGCCCTTTTCAGGCTTTTTTTAAATTTACTCGTGAGTATAAGTTCATATGTCATTCATCTAAATCCTCTAAAGCTTCTGCGAAACTCGAATATTTCCTGGCTCTCGGGTCTCGGCTCAAATATTTAGCTTCTTCCATTGCTTCCAGCACCTCCTGCTTATAACGAGGAAGTGCCACCTCAAAAGGTAACCCGCCCCTCATAACACATTGCTTCAGAAACATATTTACTGCGCTGGACATATCTATTCCGAGTTGTGAAAAGAGCTCGGCAGCCTGTTTTTTTAAGGTCTCATCTATTCTGACTTGAGTAGGTACTGTAGCCATATCAACACCCCCATAAAATAAATTAAAATGAAACATTTACTGATATATATTTATTATGATCCCAAAATCATACTTTGTCAATATTATGGTTTACATTGTCAAGCGTTTGCAGCAGGAGATATCTTATCCGGTTCATCGAAAATATTATAAAAAAAGAGCTGTTCCGCCCCGGGTGAAATCTCAGCCGGGAAGAAGCAGTTCTC
>CAVECM010000128.1:0-5038 GCA_963614095.1 Bacteroidaceae bacterium | reverse complement strand
AATTAGTCAGAAAATTAAAAAAGTACGTACAGGTGTCATATAAATGGGCGAATCGTTATATCTGACTTGTGCGTATGAAAGTATAATAACAGCAGATCGATCAAATAAATTAAAAGTTATCAGAGTACATTTATGTTTCTGGAAATATTATACGAGGGAGGCATGAAATGAAACAGAAATACGAGGACTTTGTCAGCAGGATAAAAGACATGGATCTTACCGATTACCAGACGGAAATCGTTGAAGAATATATAAAAATCGGAGATCATCCTCTTTACGGCGGCAAGCACTGCGGAAGTGATGCGGAAAAGGCAGGTGCCGAGTATATCGCAGAAAAAATGAAGGAACTGGGACTTGACAGCGTAGAGCTCATACCGATAAAGTCGGACAGATTTCAGTTTAATGATGCGCTGCTGACAAGTGCAGACGGAAACATCAGAATAAGACCTTATGCGACGACGACAATCGGAACGGATGCACAGGGGATAAACGCCGCTGTCGTTGATGCGGGTGTGGGACTCGGAGAGGACTTTGACAAAGCTGACGTCAGAGACAAAATTGTTCTGATAGTCAATCAGCTGGACATAGACAACACATGCCCGCTGATTAACGAAAGCATAAACGAAGCAGCAAGAAGAGGCGCAGCTGCAGTGATAATTTCAAATGTCGGCGAATTTCTGGAGGAAGATACGATAACAGCGATGCCGCATTACAGGAAAATCGATATCCCGATTGTGTCTGTGAGCAAGGCTGATGTGAAAAAAATCAGGGCATATGACGGAATGTGGAACCTCAAAGTCGACGCCGAATTCAAGCCGGGCGGAGGAACAACACATGCCGTTGTCGGTGAAATAAAAGGGCGCAGCACCGATCAGAGGATAGTCTATACAGGGCATCTCGACCACTATTTCAAGTGCATACAGGATAACGTATCGTCGGTGGTTTCGATTCTCGCGATTGCCAGAATGATGAAGGATACAGGATATGTACCGGAGCACACAATCACTTTCATCACATGCGGAGCGCATGAAATCGGCAATGTAAATTCTGCGACAGGAGATTTCCGCGGCATTTACGGTCTTATGCATGAAGAACGTCCTGATATTCTGGAGAGCTGTATCGCTGATATAAACTTTGAATATACGGCGCTGGCAGAGCACGACCTCAGAGCACTTCCTTCACATGCGCTGGCGAGCTCGTATCTGGAATTTGCATCCGGGATGCCTGAAAAGCTTCCGGGGTTTGACAAAGCAGCAAGAGACGTCAGACATGAGGACTTCTATGCCTCGGCATGGTGCGACGCTGCGGTATTTACAATGAGCGGAATACCGGCGTTTGTCAACGACTGCATGTCAGACCAGATATATACAATGGATTCTCCATATATGGGGCGCAATCATTCTCAGAAGGACAACTGGGATATATATGACAGGGATGCGCTGAGATCAAACACATTCTGGTATGCGGCGCTGGGTGCTTATCTGGATAATACGCCGCTCACGGAGTATGATTTCGCGGGATGGATGGACGCGATAGATTTTGAAGACGAGGAAACGGAATTCGCAGCAGCGGCAGAACTGGATCTGACTGATTTTGAGGAGGCTCTTGACGCAGTAAGAGCAAAAGGCAGTGAGCTGAGAGCGGCCGTGAAGGAATACAACAGAACACACGAGGTCAGCGAGGAATCGGCGCAGCTCAATGCAAAGCTGCTGGATATACACAAGCATATCAGTGCGAGGGTTGACCAGGTGAACTCGCAGATAATAAAGATATTTGCGCCTTTATACAAGCTTTACGGGTGGAATCTGGCACTGATTGCGGAGGCTCTGGAGCTTATGGAAAACGGCAGTATTGAAGAGGCGAGGGCTAAGCTTCTCGAGGTTGACATCACGGCAGTTTCGTATTTCTTCGGAAAGCAGGCAGGTGACGAAATCAGAGTGTTTGTTGACGGTGCAAACGAAACGTGGACAAAGGGAAAAGGCGGCGAGTGCTTCGATCTTTCGGAAATCATAACAAGAGAGCCGGAGGAGATGGCAGAGCTGCTTTATGCGGAAATGGAGAAGATGACAATGCTGCTGATGCAGGATATGAGCGGCGTGGCCGAGTGTCTTACAGAGGCGGTCGGAATGATGGATGAATTCATCGCCGGCATCACCGCCTGAAAATGCTGATCTGCAAAGTGCACTGTGAATGCAGAAAGAACAGAAAAACATACAGAACCAAAGGAGATTAAATATGACGACTTTTAATAAAGCAATGTTCCCTGATAAAGAAGAGATGTTTTCATGGATTAAAGATCTTTGCCAATGGGGGCACAGAAAGACCGGAACGCCGGAGGGACGGAAGTCTGCCGAATATATTGCAGATAAGTTTCGTGAATTCGGACTGGAGGATGTTAAGATAGAAGAAGCAAAGTCACTCTGCATGGATATGCAGGAGTACGCACTGCATATCGACGGAGAGGATGTTGAATGCTTCTATGCGAACGGGACAAACAAGGCAGCGGAAACCGGCACGTTTGAAATGGGAATGAATAACGAAGAGTATGAATTCATATACCTGGGAGCCGGAACGGAGGAGGATTTTGACGGTGCGGACACAGCCGGAAAGGTTGTTGTATGCGACATTCTGTTCCAGGATCTTGACATACCGAGACTGGCGGCGCTTTTCGAGGAAAGCGAGATTTACGATCCGGACGGTGAGATGACAGTTCCGGGAAAGAAATACAATATCTACTCACCGGGCAGCTGGCCGTTCAATTATTACCGCGCGATGGCGGGCGGTGCAGCCGGATTTGTAGGAATTCTTAAGGATTATTATGACGATCCGTACTGGTACAACGAGGACTACGAGGGTATCGCGAACCCTGAAGGTGTGACATATATGTCGCTTCCGGCTATGTGGATTTCGCGCAGTACAGGAGAAAAGCTCAGGAAAAAGCTCGCCGGCGGCAGAATTACAGGCAGTATGAGGATGAAGACTGTTTATGAATATAAAACCGCGCTCAATGTCTGCGGAAAGCTGCCGGGCAGGTCACCTGAAATCATGCTGACGCATTCGCATCACGATGCTGTATTCCAGGGTGCCGTACAGGATGCATCGGGCATTTCGACGATGCTTTCTCTTGCAAAGTATTTTGCACAGATTCCGGCGGAGCAGAGAGAAAAGACGATGATGTTTGCGGCAACGGATACGCATTATACGGATTACAACGGTCATGTCGAATTTATAAAAGAAAGAGCAAGGCAGGGTGAAAAGCTTCTGATAGATCTCGCTATCGAGCATATAGGCGAGGATGTGTATTTTGACGATGAGTACAATGAATGCAAAGCCGGCGGTGTTGAGCCGAGGGTGGCTTATGTGACAGATTATCCGGGTCTGGAGGAAATCGTTAAGAAAATCTTTAAAAAGTACAGGCTCACTAAAACAATATTTGCGAAGGTGACTGCCGGGGATGTGTCCGCAGAAGGTGATGTCTTTGACGAATACGAATACTCGGATTCTGAGGTTATTTCGGATGCATGCTGCTTCCACGCAACGGGAACGCCCGTAGTCAGCATTGTGTCATCACCGATGTATCTGTATCACCCTTCTGATACGCCGGCAAGAATTATCCCCGAATACCTTGAAAAGACGGGAATGGCCTATACAGAGATTGCTCTGGAGGCGGCAGAAATATTATAAAGTACTGATATGCAGATTTGCTGCGGCCGGCGGGCCGCACCGCGAAAATATGAGGAGTTTTGCGGCGGGCCGCAGGAATCTGCAGAAAACACAGGAAAAGAAAGGAAATGTCAGCCATGGATAACATGATTAAAAACGAAGTGGATAAGACATTGACCCCGAAAATAAGTGTATCGAAAAAAAGCAAAGCGATAAGTCTTATCCTTCTTATTCTTGTAGGGACTTTTACCAATTATATTTATGTATTAACGGTTTATGTGCAGCCGCTCAGTGAGTATCACGGGTGGTCGATGAATATGATAGTTATGGCATTCTCGGTATCGTATGTCGTAATGATACCGGCCTATGCCGTGAGCGGATGGGTATCGGCAAAATTCGGAATGAAAAAAATCCTGGCAGTTTCAGCCGCGGCATACGGGCTGTCCATACTGCTCAGCGGTCTGGTGACATCCGTATATCTGTTTATTTTCTTTATGGGAGTTCTGTCTTCCTTTGCGATGTACGGCGTGTTTATGGCATCACTGATGCTGATCAATATACTTTTCCCTGATATAAAGGGCACGGCAATGGGTCTTCTGTACGGTTTTCAGACGCTGGGCGCAGCGGCATTCTCACCGCTGGCGAATTTCTTCATTATGAATTACAGTGTTAAAACGGCTCTTATTATTCAGGGAATTGCGTTTACGGTGGTAATGCTTGTATGCAGTCTTTTTGTAAAAGATCCGACAGGCGGAGACAAGGAGCTGATGATGAGAATGCAGCAGCAGGCTGATGAGGAGGAAAAGGCCGATGCGCTGAGCGGGAAGGCTGAACCGCCTTCGCTCAGATGGAAAAGTTCGCTGAAGCATAAGGGGGTATGGCTGCTTGTCATATCGATTATCCTTATTCAGATGTTCGGCAATGTGCTGGCCTCGGATATGACGTATCTGGCGACGACGCATTACAATGCCACAACAACGGCTGCGGCATTCCTGACGACTGTATTCTCAGTTGCGGCAGCAGTGGGTGCGATTGTGATAGGTATCGTTTCGGATAAAATCGGACCGTACAAAACGACTTTCCTGCTGGGGATTATCGACGGGATTCTGCTGCTGATACTGGCGTTTGCCGGAGCGGATAGTTTCACGCTGTTCATTGTGATGGCATCCATACAGGGATTCACGTATAACGGAATGTGCACTATCAACCCTGTGATAATTACTGATACATTCCATTTTGAGGATATGGGCGCGATGATGGCGATAACCGGGGTTGCGTTTACAATTGTAGCAATAATAGGGCCTCAGATGGGACTTTCGCTTTCGTTTGTTCCGATGCTGATTGTGTGTGCAGTCTGCAGTATCGCGGGAGGCTT
>CAVECM010000127.1:0-5046 GCA_963614095.1 Bacteroidaceae bacterium | reverse complement strand
CTGTCCAGCCTGCCGGCGAATGTATCCTCTGATATATCCGGAACGGTCCACGCAGGTCCGGTATCGGAAGCATCCTGATTTTCCGGATTCACACTCTGTGAATTCAGTTCATCCGGCTTCCGGCTGCCGTGTTCATATACTGCCTTAAATCCTTCCGTGAATATGTCTTCCATTATTTTGGAAAATGCCTCGGCGGCCATATCCATGCTTGCGCACTTTTCATTCTCAAGTGCGGAAAGTGCAGACAGGTGATCCTTTATACTGCTGCAAAGCTCAGGGTACGTTTCAGTCAGCCTGCGGAAGATTCCCTGCATCAGCAGCATCACCGGCTTCGCATAAAGCTTCCCCTCGTCGTTGGCATCGTCTGCGATTTTGTACCATGCGAGAATCAGCATCACATCTGCTGCATAGTCAACCGCACGATTGCGTATGATAGTCTTTTTCTTTACAACCGGATGAGCCACGCAGTGTTCCTGAACCGGCGCATCGCTTTCATCACTGAGCGAGGCGAGCAGCATCGCCAGGAAAGCGGCGTCATAGCTGAGAAACATACGCGGCAGCTGACCGTATCTGCTCCCTATGGATTTGCAGACACCGCAGTAGTATCCTGTATATATCTCATATTCGCGAACCTTGAGTTCTGCCTTGTCGATTTTTACATAACCTAGCATAAAAACAGACTACCATAAATATGTGATGATTTCAAATGGAGAAAAGGTGAAATTTTCGTGCAATTGCCCTTTCGTTTTTTATCCCTATCGTGGGGTCGGAACAGCAACACCTTTCGGCAGAGGTTCGGAATCAGAGGCGCTGTTCCCCGGCTCGGATGTGTTTTGTGCCGGATGATGTGCCGGCCGAGCTGCGGCGCGAGACTTCACGCCGCGGCAGTTCGGAATCACGCGAGAATTCTCTTGTAAAGCTCAAATCCGCTCAGCAGCACTTTTTCATCAAAATCAAAATTCACGCTGTGAAGCGGGATGCCCGTGCCGGTGCCGAGCAGGAAAAATACCGCCGGTGCATAGTGTCCGTAGAACGAGAAATCCTCCGAAATCACAAGCGGCTCGGCGAATTCCTCATAGCCGCCGGGCAGTGTCTGCAGTACAGGCAGAATCTCGCTGTACAGGCCGGTGTCGTTGATAACGGGCGGATAGCCCTCGCTTCTGGAAAATTCGGTGCTGCATTTATATTCGTCTTCAATCTCGGTGAGCGTGCTTTTGAGCAGATTCAGCAGCATGCTGAAATTTTTCTCACTGAAGGCGCGGATTGTGCCGAGGAAGTGTGTGTAGTCGGAAACAATGTTTCGTGCATATCCGCTGGTCATTTTGCCGATATGGATGATTGTCTTGTCCTCCGGATTGTCCGCCGGTGTATGCGGCAGGTCGCTGATTCCTTCCGGAAAACGCGGCACTGCACCCGGAATCTGTGCATGCTTTGCATAAACACGTCTGAGATAATCTGTACCTATGTAAAGCGCATCGTTTCCTTCATAAGGCGCTGTGCCGTGTGCGGCTTTGCCGTGAATATTGATGTTGATTTCAGCGGACCTCGGCATCAGTGCATGAGGCCTTGACGCAATTTTTCCCGGCTCGATGAATGGCCACATATGAATGCCGAAAACCCTTACAACATTATATTTCTTGAAAATGCCGCTTTCGCATATGTCCTTGGCGCCGCCGAGGGTTTCCTCCGCCGGCTGGAAAATCAGCAGAACATTGCATTTCAGTTCGTCGAGTGTGTTTACGTACTGGCCGAGCGTGAGCACCATTGACATATGTCCGTCGTGACCGCACGCATGCATTTTGTTTTCATGGGTCGAGCGGTAGCTGCAGGTGTTGGTTTCCTGCACCGGCAGTCCGTCCATGTCCGCGCGGAATGCATAAGTTTCCTTCTGACCCTTGTCAAAATATGCGCAGATGCCTGATCCGCACAGAAATGTCAGAGTGCAGTCGAGCTTTTCCAGTATGGAAAGCAGATAAGCCTTTGTTTCCGGCAGGTCACGGTCGAGCTCCGGTATCATGTGCAGGTTTCGCCTGTGTGTTTTCAGTAATTCTTCATAGTTCAGTTCTGTATTGTTCATTTTCATGTCCCCTGTTGTTTTATTTAAAAGTATTGTACAGGTTTCGCGCCTGTGTATCAAGTGGTTTGAATGAAGCGAACACATTTTTTCGGGTCTGAAATTGCGCGGCAGCAACATTTTTTCGGGGCTAAGATGCATGACGCTGCTTATATAAATTAATTCTGATCCTGAATTGAGCGATTTGATTGTGTTCTTTAATAATACCGGCGAATACAATCAAAGGGCGGAGCCTTTTGTTAAAAGCTCCGCCCTTTCAATCGTGACTTAATTGGGAGTGATTATAATGTTGTTTTTATATTTCTGTGCTTCCTTCCCATGTTCCTACTTTGCGCTTTCCGGCATCTTCATCAAACCAGTGAGTTGTTACTGTTTTTGCTCTTGTGAAGAAACGATATCCGTCTCTTCCGAGTACATGCAGATCGCCGAAGAAGGATTCCTTATTTCCGGAGAACGGGAAGTATGCAGTTGGTACCGGAATACCTACGTTTACGCCTACCATACCGCCGTCTGTATCCATAACGAATCTGCGGCTGTAGTATCCGTTCTGTGTAAAGATGCAGGATCCGTTTGCAAATGGATTTGCATTCATGACAGCGATGCCTTCTTCGTAGTCTTTTACACGCTTGATGCAGGTTACAGGTCCGAAGATCTCTCTGTCACCGACAGTCATTCCCGGTTTTACGTGGTCAAGGATAGTAGGTCCGACAAAGAAACCGTCTTCATATCCGGGAACCTTTACATTTCTGCCGTCCAGTACGAGTTCTGCGCCTTCATCGATGCCAACCTGAATCCAGTTGCAGATCTTTTCTTTGTGAGCTGCATTTACAACAGGTCCGAGATCAGTCTTTTCATCATAAGCGCATCCCAGTGTCATTTCCTCAGCTTTCTTCTTTAACAGAGCAACAAATTCATCTGCGATGCTTTCCTGTACACAAACAACAGGAAGAGCCATACATCTCATGCCGGCGCATCCGTATGTGGAGTTGATGACTGCGTTTACAGTTGCTTCAAGGTTGCAGTCCTCAAGTACCAGGGCATGGTTCTTTGCTTCTGTCTGAGCCTGAACTCTCTTGCCGTGTGCAGCGGCCTTGGAATAAACCTGCTTGCCGATACCTGTGGTACCGACAAATGTAACTGCCTTTACTCTCTCATCTGTCAGCAGGATATCAGCTTCTACTCTGCTGCATGTTACTAAGTTTACAACGCCCTTCGGGAAACCGCCTTCTGTATAGAACAGTTCCATCATACGCATAGCTGTTAATGGTGTCTGGGAGCTTGCCTTTAAAACTACGGTATTTCCGCATGCGATTGAAAGTGGAACCATCCAGCCCCATGGTATCATAGCAGGAAAGTTTAATGGTACGATACCGGCAGTTACGCCTAACGGGAATCGATATGCAGCAGTATCATATCCGGTAGTGACCTGCATTGCAGCATCCCCCTGAATCATTGCAGGCAGAGCGCAGGCTTCCTCAGTTGGCTCGATTGCCTTCTGTACATCCCCTCTTGCTTCGCTGATGGTCTTGCCGAGCTCCTTTGCACAAAGCTGTGCCAGCTCTTCCTTGTGAGCATACAGGACGTCTCTCCACTTGAACATATACTGCTGTCTTTTGGAAACAGAGAGCTTTGACCATGCCGGGAATGCAGCCTGTGCAGATGCAATTGCCTCGTCTACCTCTTCCGGTGTGCAGCATGGAACCTGAGCAATCACCTCGCCGGTGCTTGAATCGGTAATATCCAGATACTTATCGGATTTTGATTCTTTCCATTCGCCGTTCACACAATAACCCATTTTTTTGATTTCAGCCATTTTATTGACTCCTTTCCAGTGTGTTCCACTTGTTTTTCATGTTGGTATTTGTAATAGATGAAATGATTAGGTGTTGGTTTTGTTGTGGTTAATTTATGGTCATATATTAGCACCGGTATGGTTGCGAGTCAATAGCTTTTTGAATAATTTTTGAATAATTTGCTTGTTTTTGGCACCAATATACTCAAGAAATGCTCGCAATTCTGCTTTTTCGAACGTTTTTTGGCGTTGTTTTGGTGCGTTTCGCTTGATTTATTTTCATAAAACATCTATACTTACTTAGAGAATCCAAAGATGAAAAAAATCCGGCTATGCAGCTGAAAAATATTATACGAGGAGACAGCATATGAAATCCGCCAGAATTGACGCTATTGAGCAATATATACTAAAGAAAAATACCGCTACCATTGAAGAAATCTGTGAGCATTTTGATATTTCTAAAAGCACACTGCGTCGTGACCTTCAGGAAGTGGTCAGTCGGGGCCGTACAAAAAAAATATACGGCGGTGTTCAGGCTGTTCCGATAACTGATTCACAGACTCTTCTTAAAAGCTTCGACATACGAAATACCGTAAACAGTGAGGAAAAAATGCTCATCTGCCGGCTTGCATCCCGTTTTATCAAACCTCAGGATGTGGTTTTTATCGATACAGGAACTACCTGCATACATTTAATCAAATATGTAAATGATATCTCATTTACAGTCATTACGAACAGCCTGATGGTTGCCTATGCAGCTGCGTCTAATCCTAACATTACTGTAATCATCACACCCGGACGTCTGAATCGCAAGACCATGTCCTTTACAGGACCGGATGTAGGCACATATCTTCGCTCTGTAAATATCCAAAAGGCCTTTATGGCAACTACAGGTCTTTCCATACACGGCGGACTGACAAATGCATCTGAGGATGAATTCAACGTTAAAAAAATAGTTTGCCAGAACAGCCGGGACATTTATGTACTGGCCGATCACAGTAAATTCGGACGGACTGCGCTTTATACCTACAGCCCGCTGAATCAGTTAAAAGGTATAATAACTGACGAAAAACCGGCGGACGAAATATTTTCATACTGCAGAAGAGAAAATATTGAACTGATATATGAAGAACTGTAGAATTGTTATAATCAGGTGTGCAGCAGCATATCTGATTTTTTT
>CAVECM010000126.1:0-5171 GCA_963614095.1 Bacteroidaceae bacterium | reverse complement strand
ACAGGAGCCGAAACAGCAAATAAAAACAAATCCAGAAGAAGTGTCATTTCACAGACGAAAAAAACGCCTGAGAATATGAACGACTATATCAGAGTTACAAATCCGGGTGTATGGATTCTGATTGTGGCGATGCTGAGCCTGGTCATAGGAGCCCTCTGCTGGGGAATATTCGGTCACGTGGACCGGACGCTGGACGCCACAGTGTACGTGAAAAACGGACATACAATCTGCTATGTCAGCGAAAACTATGTATCCGAGATTGAGGAAGGAATGACAGTCCGTTATTCCAATACAGAAGGAACTATCAGAGAAATCGGTCCCGCAGACGACGGCACGAATACCTGCACGATAAAAGCGAAGCGGATTTCGGCCGACGGCTATTACAACGGAACAATAGTCCTTGAAAAAATATCACCTGTTTCGTTTCTGCTGGATTAAAAAGCCGGCACGTTTCCTCTGTTTCACTTCAGCTGAATCACGAGGGCGGCCCGGTGAGATGCCGGCGGCCGCATGCCCGGTTATGAAGCCTGTCAGGCACGGGCTGCCGGATCAGGAAGTCAGCACGGCAAAGTGCCGGCAGATTTCAGTCGGATTAAAAAGCCGGCACGTTTCCAGACGAAGCCGGCACGCTTCAATCGAATCAGAATACATTTTTACCGGATTAAGGAGCTAGTATGTCTGTCAAATCAGAGAACATAAAATCGCCCGTTGAAAAAGGCGTCGTGCGCGTACCCGTCATAATGCAGCTCGAAGAGCTGGAATGCGGAGCGGCGAGCCTTTGCATGATACTGGCATATTACAATAAATGGATACCGATAGAAGAAGTCCGCGGCATGTGCGGTGTCTCGCGTGACGGTGTCAGCGCCCGCAACATACTGAGGGCGGCGAGATACTACGGCTTTGACGTCGCAGGATACCGCTGCAGCGTTTCAACGCTTTTTGACGATGTCACATATCCGTGCATCGCATTCGTGAACAATTCACATTTCGTTGTAATCTGCGGCACAAAAAAAGGAAAAATCTATGTGAACGACCCTGCAAAGGGCAGCTGCAGATATGACGAGGAGGAGTTCGCGCAGACTTTCAGCGGCGTCATCATGCAGTTTGAACCGACAGAAAAATTCATACCGGAGGGCAAACCGAAAAGCATGCTGTCCTTCGCGAAAAGAAGGCTGAAGGGAACCGGCACGGCGATTGCATTTACCGGGTTTACGGCAGTTATCGCATCGCTTGTCGGTCTGATGAGCCCGGCATTTTCGCGGGTGTTTGTAGACTATCTGCTGCCCGGAGAAAACCCGCGGTGGGTGACTCCGTTTCTGCTCCTGCTGGCGGCGTTCAGTCTGGTGCAGGTAATCATGACAGCGCTTCAGTCCATATACGCTCTGCGAATCAACGGCAAAATGGCGGTAGTCGGCAACTCCACCTTCATGTGGAAAATCCTGAAAATGCCCATCGATTTTTTCAGCCAGCGAAGAGCCGGAGACATTCAGCAGAGACAGGCATCCAACGCCACGATAGCAGCGTCGCTGATACAGACATTTGCGCCTTTGCTGCTGAACTGCGGCATGATGATATTCTACATGGCGGTCATGCTCAGATACAGCTGGGTGCTGACCCTTGTGGGCATCGTTTCAATGACAGTCAGCGCACTGGTTTCACGATATATTTCGGCGAAGCGCGTCAACATCACGCGCGTATCAATGAAGGAGCTCGCCAACCTCGCCTCGACGACGGTAATCGGCATCGACATGATAGAGAGCCTCAAGGCGACAGGAGCGGAGAAGGGCTTCTTTACACGATGGGCAGGGATTCAGGCTAATGCAAATGCGCAGCAGATCCGTTTCTCGAAGACGGATATATATATGAGCATGATTCCGCAGTTTGTAACCACGGTCACCAATTATATCATCCTGCTTCAGGGTGTGTGGTTTATCATGTCGGGGAACTTCACAGTCGGCAAAGTCATGGCATTTCAGGGATTCCTGGGCTCGTTCATGACCCCGGCGCTCACGCTTATTTCCGCGGGACAGACGCTGCAGGAGATGCGCACCAGCATGGAGCGTATCGATGACGTGATGGAATATCCGGATGAAGACATTTTCGCTCACGACGATGAGGAGTGCAGCGAGGATAGAATATATGAAAAACTCAGCGGCAGAGTAGAGATGAAGGATGTCGTTTTCGGCTACAATACGCTGGCAGATCCGCTTATCAAGGGCTTCAGCATGACCCTTGAGCCGGGAAAATCGGTTGCGATTGTAGGCGATTCCGGCTGCGGCAAATCCACGATTTCGAAGCTGGTTTCAGGGCTGTATCAGCCGTGGAGCGGGGAGATTCTTTTTGATGGAAAGCCGCTCAGTCAGCTCAGCAAGAGTGTGTTCAGGGAGTCGCTTTCTGTTGTGGATCAGGACATTGTGCTTTTTGAGGATACTATCGCAGAAAACATCAGGCTGTGGGATGAAAGCATAGATGATGTTGAGGTTATCAGTGCCGCAAAGGATGCGCAGTTTCATAATGATATAATGGAGCGTCCCCACGGCTACAACTGGAAGCTGAACGAAGACGGACGCGACCTTTCCGGCGGACAGCGACAGAAGCTTGAAATTGCACGGGTGCTTGCCACACGACCGTCGATTATTATCATGGACGAGGCTACCAGTGCGCTGGATGCGAAGACAGAGTACGAGGTTGTGAAAGCTGTGAGAGCGCGCAATATTTCATGCATAATGATTGCGCATCGTCTTTCTACGATACGTTCCTGTGACGAAATTATCGTAATGGAAAAAGGCGAAATCAGAGATCGGGGAACGCATGACGAACTGATGAAAACGAGTGAGATTTACAAGAAGCTTGTCAGCATAGAGTAAGCTCATAACCGGCTGTGTTTATGAATTGCCCGGAGCTGCCGGGTTTTCCGGCCGGAGCTGAAGCAGATTACCGGCTCCCGGCGGGGTCTGCCTGAAACTGAGCAGAATCTGCGCGAAACCGGACTGAATCTGCGTAAAACCGGGCAGAATCCGCATGGAATATGTGCTGAAAAAGAAAGTGTTAACAGATATGAATGACTTTAACGAAAAACTTCATGCAAAGCAGTTCGCAGACGATGAGCAGTTTGCGGATGCGATAGATGCACTGCGCGACGCGGTTATCGGGGCACACCTGAAAAACGCGCTGAGCAGAACAGAGATAGAAAATTCCGCAGTGAATGAAATACTGAAGTTTTATCACTGCAAATACAGAGATGAACAGGTACCGCCTGAGATAGATACGCTGGAGAAACAGCTGGAGTACCGCATGCGCCCGTTCGGCATCATGTACAGGACGGTTAATCTGGATGCAGGGTGGTACCGGCACGCAGCCGGAATTATGATCGGCACAATGAAGGAAGACGGGTCTGCGGTGGTGCTGCGCCCGGGAAAAGCCGGCGGATATGTGATGATTGATCCGAGATCGCAGAAAAAAATCCGGCTGAACCGAAGGACAGAGCAGCTGATAGATGTCGAGGCGCTGTGCTTTTACCCGCCGCTGCCGGCCAGAAGTCTGACAATCCGTGACCTGCTGAAATTCATGCTGGCACGGCTCAGTGCAGCGGACATAACTTTTTATGTAGGGATAGCCGGTCTGATTTCACTTATCGGACTGCTTTCGCCGGTATTCACAAAGCTGCTGTTCGGAACAGTACTGGAATCCCGGAGCCTGCGGGAGCTGGCCGCACTCGGATGCTTTATGATATGCTACTCGATCAGCTCAATCTGCCTGTCAACATTTCAGGCTTTCGTAAAGACGCGCATATCGACGAAGCAGGACGTAGTGGTTCAGGCATCCGTCATAAGCAGAGTAATCAATCTGCCGTCATCATTCTTCACAAAATACGGTGCCGGCGAGCTTTACTATAAAATACAAAGCGTGCAGGCCATATGCTCGACTATGTTCAATACAATAGGTACGACAGGCCTCACATCGCTGTTTTCGATAATATATGTAGGGCAGATTTTCCGATTCGCGCCTGCGCTGGTTCTGCCGTCCGTTTTAACGATACTGCTGTCATTCCTGCTTTCCGTGCTGACGTCAGTCTTTCATTCAAGGCACCTGGAAAAGCAGATGGACGCATCGTCAAAGACAAGCGGCATGACATATGCGGTTGTAAAGGGCGTTCAGAAGGTGAAGCTCGCGGGAGCCGAAAAGCGGATGTTTGCAAAATGGGGAAAGCTGTACTCGAAGGAAGCGAGTCTGGAATACAATCCGCCCGCATTCCTGAAGCTGAGCAGTGTGCTGAATCTGGCGATAACGCTGACCGGAACGCTGGTGCTTTACGGGGTCGCAATCAAAAGCGGCGTCACCGTGGATAATTACTATGCGTTTTCATCCTCGTACGGTGTGGTATCATCTGCATTCACTGCGCTTGCCGGTGCTGCGACAGCAACAGCGACTATCGGGCCGATGCTGAAAATGGCGGAGCCGATTCTCAAGGAAGTGCCGGAAAACGGCGAGGGCAAGAACATTGTGACTGAGCTTACCGGCAGCATCGAGATTCATAATCTGAGTTTTCGTTATGAGGAGGGCATGCCGCTGGTTGTTGACAATCTGGATCTGTCGGTTGCGCCGGGGGAATATCTGGCGATTACGGGTTCCACGGGATGCGGCAAAAGCACGCTGATCAGGCTGCTGCTGGGATTTGAGACGCCGCAGCAGGGAACGATTTTTTATGACAGGAACAATCTTCAGGATACGGATGTTTCGTCTCTGAGGAAGCATATAGGAACTGTGCAGCAGAACAGCCGTCTGTTCCCGAGTAATGTTTTGTCGAATATCACGATTTCGGCGCCGCAGCTTTCGGAGGAGGATGCGTGGCGGGCGGCTGAGATAGCGTCGATAGCGGACGATATCCGTGACATGCCGATGGGAATGAATACGGTTATTTCCGAGGGGCAGGGCGGCATATCGGGAGGACAGAAGCAGAGGCTGCTGATTGCCAGGGCAATAGCGCCGAACCCGAAAATACTGTTCTTTGATGAGGCAACGAGTGCGCTGGATAATATTACTCAGAAAAAAATATCCGATGCGATTGATTCGCTGAACTGCACGCGAATCGTTATCGCGCACAGGCTTTCCACGATAAAGCATGCCGACAGGATTATTTATCTTGAAAAGGGCAGGATTGCCGAGCAGGG
>CAVECM010000125.1:0-5192 GCA_963614095.1 Bacteroidaceae bacterium | reverse complement strand
TTTCGTTTGTTCCGATGCTGATTGTGTGTGCAGTCTGCAGTATCGCGGGAGGCTTTCTTACAAAATATGCAGGTACCGCATTCAATAAATATTACAAGTCAATCGGCAGCAAGTGCCGGGTGAAATAAAAACTGAAGAAAACAGACGGCAATAAGCACTGCCTTGGAAAACCGGATTCCATCGATTCACGGTCCTGAGGCGGTGTTTGTTTTTTTGCCCGGCAGGTATTTGTAAAAATCCGCACCAAACTGTTGACAAAAGAAAAGTGATGCGTTATATTGTTATTGTCTTAAGTGCATAGGACAATATGCCAATAAGACAATATCGGCGGCTATGATATAGCGATGATATGGTAAAGATACCGGAAGGGTACAGCACAGATATATTGCCGGCGGGAATCAGCGGGAAAAGGAGGTTGAAAGATTGGAATGGAAGCTTGATGACAGCAGGCCGATATGGCCGCAGCTCAAGGAGCAGCTAATAATTGCCATCGTAGCAGGGCGGTTTGCAATGGGCGGACCGTTTCCGACAGTACGGGAGCTGGCGGAGGATGCAGGAGTGAACCGCAACACTATGCAGAGGGCGCTGAGCGAGCTTGAGCATGACGGATTCGTTATTACCAACAGGACAGCAGGGAGGACTGTTACCACGGACGAGGAGCTGGTGGCGAAAATGAAGGAAACAATAGCAATGCAGAGTATAGAAAAATTCATACATGAGATGGAAGCTATCGGCTACGATGCGGACGATGTTATCAGAATGATAAAAGAAAAGAACGTTCAGAATTGTGAGGAAGGCCGGAAGGCCTAGTAAAACAGTGAAAAACAGCAGGAACCCGGGTAATCTTCAATCCGGGGTCTGAATTACAGGAGGGGTTGAATATAAATGAAAACAGAAGTATTGGTACAGTGCCGCGGGCTATGCAGAAGCTTCGGCATGAAGCAGGCAGTCAGAAATGTGGATCTTCGGATAGGAAGGGGCAAGATAATCGGGCTTCTCGGTCCGAACGGCAGCGGCAAGACGACGCTCATCAAGCTGCTTAACGGTCTGATAAAGCCGACAAGAGGTGAAATACTTATAGACGGTCTGAAACCCGGGGTTTACACGAAGTCCATAGTCAGTTATCTGCCTGACAGACCGTATTTTGCGGACTGGATGCATGTAAAAGACGTGCTGGATATGTTTCAGGAATTTTATTCGGATTTTGACCGCCGCAGAGCCGAGGAAATGTGTACGGCAATGAACATACAGCCGGCGGACAGGATAAAAACCATGTCAAAGGGCACGAGAGAAAAAGTTCAGCTGGTGCTGGTGATGAGCCGCAGGGCGCAGCTTTACCTGCTGGACGAACCGATAGCCGGAGTGGATCCGGCAGCGCGTGATTTTATACTTTCGACAATAATCAACAACTACAATGAAGACGGCACAGTGATTATTTCCACGCATCTGATTTCGGACATAGAAAGAGTGCTGGATGAGGTGATTTTCATCAATGACGGTATTGTGATGAGGCATGAAGCGGTTGACGATATCAGAGAAAGAGAGGGCAAATCGATAGATGCGGTTTTCCGCGATACGTTCAGAATGGTTCCGGTGAACGGAGCATGGAGCCAAAGCGCGGGCGGCATGAGTCCGGATTCAGGCACGGATGCAGAAGGGAGGAATACAAATGACAGGTAAGCTGATAAAATATGAGCTCAGGTCGAGCATGAAGCTGATGACTGTGGTATGGGCGGCGCTGATTGTGTGCAGCATTCTTTTCAGCATAAGCACGAATGTTCTGGCAAATCTGCTCAGAAACGGATCCTATGCAATGCGGGTGCTGCTGGGTATGCTGCAGGGAATAACCGGACTTTTGTACGGCGCTGTATTCGCGGCAATGATTGCTGTTGCCGTTATAATCATAATTCTGAGATTTTACAGGGGACTTCTCGGGGATGAGGGGTATCTGATGCATACTCTTCCTGTAAAGCCGTGGCAGCTGATCACATCAAAGGGTGTTTCGGCAGTTGTAATTATATGTGTGAGCGCGGCGGCAGCGGTTGTATCGATTCTGATACTCATAGGCACCGATAGCTTTGATATGATTGCATACTTTGCATCGAGCACAAAGAAGCTTTTTGAGATGGAGCCTGCAGTGATACTGATTATTGCCGAATTTATCATAATAGGTGTGCTTTCCGTTATGAAGAGTATCTACCAGATATATGCATCGCTGACAATCGGGCAGCTTGCCGGAAAGCACAGAATACTTCTTTCTCTGGGAGCATATGTCGGGATAAGCATTTTAGTGACTGTAATGGCAGTCCTTCTGATGACAGCACTGAATGCCTCGGGCGTCCTGGACGGATATACTCTTGAAAGCTTCGGAGATGTACTGGACAGCGGACAGAAGTGCGCAGCTGCTCTGGGAGGAATAACGATTCTGCAGCTGGTCGTTTTTCATGTGACCGCAGAGAGAATTCTTTCGCTCAGACTTAATCTGCAGTAAAGGCTGCATAGGGGAATGTATGGCAGAAACGGTGAAAACTGAATAATTTTCTGAGCAGAAGTGTTTCCCGGGAGCACAGAACAACAGAATAACTGCGAATTGTTCGCGAGCTTAATGAATCACCGGAAAAGCATATATGGGTTTGTAAAATCTACAAATCTGTGTATGCTTTTTTAAATGGCGTATAATTGCATAGGGACCCGGCATGATTTACGATAAAACAATAAGCAGAAGATCGGCATATCGCGGATATTATCTGCAGCATGGCTGATATCATCTGTAATACCGCGGATATCAGCCATATTGCTGAGGATATCGGCCGCAGATATACAGCAGCGGGAAGGAGAAGAACGCAATGAAATCCGGCACATCCGGGCAGATTCACGAAAAAAGAAAAGGAATAACAATGAAAGAAAAAGTGGGATACGGCATAGCATCTTTAGGAGACACCGTTGTTTATGACCTGCCCGCTTATTACGGACTTTATTTTATGACAGAGGCGGCGGGACTAAGTTCTCTTTCGGCAGGCAATGTGATGTCCATCGCATCAGTATGGAATGCAGCGGCTATCTGTATAGTAGGCTATCTGTCAGATCATCATCCGCTGCACGGCAGACGCAGGATACCATATATGAAAGCCGCGGTAATCCCCATGACTGCAGCGCTTGTGATGTTTTTCACGGTTACGGGACTTTCCGGGACGGCGGCCGGAATCTATTATGCGGCCGTTCTTATGATTGTGATGACAGCTCACTCTTTTTTTATGGTGCCGTATGAATCGATGGGAGGAGATTTAACCGTAGATCATGATGAACGCACTGCATTGCGCAGCTATGTGAAATTTTTCATGGGTCTTGGCTCGCTGGCAGGTATTTCGTCTCTGCTGCCGGGACTGCAGATAATGCAGAATATCGGACTGTCAGAGAAACATTCATGGCAGGCTGTGGTGCTGACTGCAGCGATTTTATCTGCGGTTTCGGGAATAATCACGTGCACTGTACTGAAGGAAGAACCCATCGATGCAGCAGAAAAGCGTGATAAAAATGCGGGTATTATTAATGTAATAAAAGAGTATATTGACGTTCTTAAGCTGAAGCCGTTTTTACTGCTGCTGCTGAACTGTCTTCTGGTAATTGTTGCGAGCACATTTGTCAATTCAGGCATGGCGTACTTCATGCAGTATAATATGGGAATCAGTGCAGGTCAGAAGGGGGTTATTCTTGTAATAGTTACTCTGGCGGGCATTGCGATGACGCCGTTTCTGGCTCGGCTGTCTGTGAGATTCGATAAAAAAACCGTAATGATATGCGCTTATCTTATTGCCGGTGCAGGGCTGCTGGTGTTCAGGCTCATAGGAATCACGTCAACATTTGCCCTGTGCATACATATGACAATCTTTACGGCAGGCACCAGTGCGTACTGGCAGCTGTTCAATGCTTTTGTATATGATGTCAGAGAGCTGGACGAGGTGAAAAACAACCGTGAACGCGGTGCTGTTCTGCTGTCTGCGTCCAAAATCGCAGTGCGGCTTTCGAGTGCATGCGGCGTGCAGCTGCTGGCGCTGCTGCTTTTCCTCTCGGGATATAATCAGGAGGCATCGGTGCAGGGACCGCGCCTGCTGCATGCGGCTGAGGCTGCCATGACAACGATTCCGGCGGTGCTGTTTATCTGTGCGGCAATCTGCATGATTTTCTACCCGCTGACGCGTAAAGTGCACGCAGCGCTGGTGGAGCAGCTGGAGCGGCGCTGACAGATGTATTTTCATGTTATCGAAATGCCGCCCGATAACGTGATGTGATCAGATATACCGAGGGAAGCAGACTGCGGGCTGCCGTATTCTTTTCTCCTGCGCATACAGATTGTGTTATAATACTGATGCGGGGAGAAAGCGAGGGGCACGGATGGTAACAATAGATGAATTCACGGAAATAATGGATGAAATAGCACAGGAGCTGCCGGAAGAGTTTTATTATGAGCTTAACGGCGGTATTCTGATTCTGCCGGATAAAAAACTCAGCCCATATGCGAGGACCGATGATTTGTGGGTGCTCGGCACGTACGTTTACGATCCGACGATGGGACGAATGATAGAAATCTATTATGGCTCCTTCTGCGAGCTGTTTGCCTGCAGGAGCCGGGAAAGTCTGATTGAGGAGATGCGCGAGACTTTGTATCATGAATTCACGCATCATCTGGAATCACTGGCGGGAGAACGCGGGCTTGAGGAAAAGGACGATGAGCAGATTCGTGAATATGTAAAGCGCAGACCGGCGGATATGTAGGGAACCGGTTCATAGGGCTGCGGATTTTATGCGGGCTGCAGCGGCCGGGAAATATGTCTTAACTTGCGCTTTGAAATAGCATATTCATGCTGAATTTATATGATGCATCAAAATATCAAATTATTCACTTGAAATTAACATACATTATATTTATAATTAAACATGGCTTAAGAAATCAGCTTAAAATTTTAAGAGAAGGTGCAGTGATATGCACTTTGCAGATTCTGAGCACTATATCCTGAGATGTGCGATGAGGTAGTGTAATTCAACCTACATATTGACACTGGGAGCTCGGGTTTTCGTCTAGCCTATGTCGGGCCGTCTGCGAACGGAAGACAGAAGCGGGAACAGGGCACCCCCCTATTGTAAAGATAGGGTGTGAATTATATCCTTGACGGCATGTCGGGATTTTTTTTTTT
>CAVECM010000124.1:0-5227 GCA_963614095.1 Bacteroidaceae bacterium | reverse complement strand
TTAAACCTCTTGAATTTTCCGGCTGCATACTTTACAATAAAAAACGATTTTAACGAAGATACAGAAAAGGGAAAATGTCTGAATTTCAGCAGAGAACGACGAAATTCATTGCAGGCATTCAGAAAGGTAATGGTTTATGGCGAGAAAACGTGATAAAGAAGGCGCGAAAAAAAGAATTCTGTCAACGTGTGTCCGTCTTTTTCTGGAGCAGGGCTACAGCAGAACGTCGCCGGCACAGATTGTAAAGGAAGCGGATGTGACGGTCGGATCGTTTTATAATATTTTCAGGTCCAAGAGTGAAGTGCTGACGTCACTTTGTGAATTCATGTTTGAAAATCAGTTTAATATCGCGGAGAATATTGTGGGCAAAGATGCGGACGGACCGCTGATATATGCGGCAGAAACATCCATTCAGCTGACACTGGCGGAGCTGAACGAAAATCTCAGGGATATTTATCTGGAGGTTTACACAGACCCGGATTTGCTGCACATGGTTCAGAGAAAAACAGCACAGAGGCTTCAGGATATGTTCGGCGGGTATATGCCGGAAAACAGCGAGAGTGATTTTTACGAAATGGAAATCGGCACAGCGGCGATTATGCGTGGATATATGGCGGAGAAGTGTGATATGTATTTTACGCTTGAGCGGAAGCTGGAGCGTTTTCTGCGCATGAGTCTGGCAATATATGCCGTGCCGGAGAGTGAAATACAGACGATAGTTGACACTGTCCTGAAGCTTGATATCAGGCAGACGGCAGAGGATGTCATGCAGATGCTTTTCTCTATGCTTGAGATGAAGTTTGATTTCAAGCTGTCAGATGAGAGCCCGGCAGGGAAATTTTAATCAGTATGAAAAGCGACGTATTAACAATATAATTTGTTAATACGCCGTT
The DNA here is from genome assembly GCA_963614095.1 of Bacteroidaceae bacterium. GTDB lineage: Bacteria > Bacillota > Clostridia > Peptostreptococcales > Anaerovoracaceae > Lentihominibacter. The sequence goes on along the minus strand of CAVECM010000124.1, from coordinate 4,334 downwards.
TTTTGCATGGCGATAAGTTCGTGCTGTGCATGCGCGGCATGGATATTATTCACTGCCGCGCTGTTTTTTAAAGCAGTTTGACAGAATCCGGCATCGACATTATACTGATAAACGGAGGAAACTGCGCGGCTGTCTGCATGAAAACCCGAAGCGTATATGCCGAAACAGAATGTGAAAGCATACGGACTGTCTTCTGCTGCCGCAGCTGTACCATTTTTAAAATAAAAACCGGGAGAAATGTTATGGACAAAAAGAAAAAATTACTTATGCGGGCGCTCTGCGTGATTATGCTGGCTGTGATATGCTTCAGCATTCCGGGTGCTCTGACAACTGATGCATATGCTGCTTCCGATGAGGAAGAGACCCTGCAGATGCTCAGCGGGAAGACTGCCGGAGTAATGACCGGAACGCCGCAGGACTCGATTATCCTGGCAAAGGTGCCGGATGCCAAGATAAAGTATTTCAACAGCGCAGCGGATCTGGCGCTGGCGCTTACATCAAACAAGATTGATTTCATGGCGCTGCCGACGGTCAATTACTACACCCTTGCAGAGCAGTACAAGGATCTCGGATATCTGGATATAACGTTTGCCGCCAATAATGTCGGAACAATCTTTGCCAAGAATAACGACAAAAGCGATGCCATTCGCGAGCAGTTCAATGAATATATTGCGCAGCTGAAGGAAAGCGGCAAGCTTGAAGAAATGCAGGAATACTGGCTGTATCCTCATGAATGGGAGAATATAGATATTCCGAAGACGGGGGAAAACGGCACGCTGACGATGGCGGCGACAAGCTCGCTGAAGCCTTTTTCATTCAAGCTCAATGAGCAGCCTGTAGGATATGAAATCGATATTGCCGCGGGCTTCTGCAGAGAGTACGGATATGGTCTGAAGGTTGAAGACCTGGATTTCTCGGGAATACTGGGCGGTATCACCACAGGAAGGTACGATTTTGCGGCCAGCCAGATATCATGGACAGAAGAACGTGATAAAAGTGTTAATTTCTCTGACTTTTATTATACACAGATATTTGTTCCTATCGTAAGAGCGTCGGAATTTGAAGACAGTCCGCTGCTTATCACGGCTGAGGACAGCAGTTCATCCGATGACGGGCAGACTGTGCTGGCAAGCCTTGGGAACAGCATAAGGAGAACACTGGTCGATGAAGACCGCTGGGAATCGGTTCTTCAGGGTCTGCTTGTTACTGTAGTGATTACATTTGCGGGATTTATTCTTGCAAATCTGCTCGGTGCATTGTTCTGTGCGATGAACATGTCAAAATCGAGAATCCTGAAAATAATTGCGGGGATTTATTCCAAGCTTATGCAGGGACTGCCGGTTGTCGTGATTCTTATGATTCTGTACTATATCGTTTTCGGACAGGCGAAGATTTCAAATATACTGGTTGCGGTAATAGGGTTCGGACTGGTATTCGGTGCATATATGGCACAGCTGTTTGAGGGCGGCATCAGCGGCGTGGAAAAAGGCCAGCGGGAGGCAGCGCTCGCCTCGGGCTTTACGAAGCGCCAGACGTTCATGGGAATCGTGCTTCCGCAGGCAATACGAACAATGCTGCCGGGATATTTCAGCAATCTTATCAGTCTTATGAAGGGAACTGCAGTAGTCGGATATATCGCTGTCAACGATCTTACAAAGGTCGGGGATATCATCCGCAGCAATACCTATGAGGCATTCGTGCCGCTTCTGGCCGTAGCGATAATCTATTTCGCGATTGCGGTTATACTGATTGTGATTATGAATCGGATAAGAAAAAGGCTTGAGCCGAAGCGTATGAAGAAAACAGAAGAAAAAACTGCTGAGAAAGAATCAAACGGAGGTGAAACGGCATGATTTCCATTAAACACTTAAGAAAAGAATATGCGAACGTGACACCTCTGAAGGACGTGAACGCAGAGATACATAAAGGTGAAGTGATTTCAATCATAGGACCGTCCGGGACAGGGAAGTCGACACTGCTTCGCTGCATCAACCGGCTGGAGGAGCCGACATCCGGCACGATAGTGGTAAACGGAACTGATATGGGAGCAAAGGACTGCCGGCTGAACCTGATAAGACAGAAGATGGGGATGGTGTTTCAGAGCTTCAACCTTTACAATCATATGAATATCATTGAGAACATAATGTATGCCCCGATAAAGCTGCTGGGACTGTCAAAGGAAGAAGCACATGAACGCGGAATGAAGCTTCTGAGGACTGTCGGTCTGGCCGATAAGGAGCTGAATTATCCGGATGAGCTGTCCGGAGGGCAGAAGCAGAGAGTGGCTATTGCCAGAACACTGGCTATGGAACCGGATATTATTCTGTTTGACGAGCCGACGTCCGCTCTTGACCCGACTATGGTGGGCGAGGTGCTGGCCGTCATCAGAAGGCTGGCGCAGGAGGGCATGACAATGCTGATTGTCACTCATGAAATGCGCCTTGCGAAGACCGTATCAACAAGAATTTTTTACATGGATCAGGGTATTATCTATGAAGACGGAACCCCGGATCAGATTTTCAATCATCCGCAGAAGGAAAGAACCCGCCGGTTTATCAACGGACTGGACGGGTTCAGAAAGAGCTTTTACAGGGACAAGCTGGATTATCTCGGATTTATCAGCGAGATTGAAGAGTTTGCTCTCAAGAAGATGTTTTCGGCTAAGATGCTCTATCAGACCGAGGCTGCGCTGGAGGAAATCTATCTGCAGACAATCCTTCCTGTGCTTGATGAAAAGACAGAAATGAATTTTGCACTTGAATATTCAGAGAAGAAGAACACCTGTGAGCTGTGCTTCAGATGGAAAGCCGCAGAGGTCAATCCTCTCGAGGGAATGGATGATATTTCGCGCAGCCTGGCAGAGCATGCGGCGAAAAATATCGAATATCATTATACAGACGACGGCTGCAATGAAATAAACGTCCTGATTGAAGCGTGACAAGCGTAAGTATCAGGCACTACGGGTTTGCGTTTAAGGGCAGGGAAGTGCTGATAGCTGAGGCATAACCGGCAGCTGATCCGGCTGAATGACAGACGGATAGGGAAAACAGTTTGAATTTGCGATACACAGGAAATTCCGGAAGGCGGGTGCATATTTTGATAAATACTGATAAGCTGACATCACGATTCGTGGCGGACTTATCTGAGAAACAGATTACAGCCAATGAATTTTTTAATACAGGACTGCTGGATGCACTGCGCCAGGATTTCGGTCTCGATAAAGCTATGATTTTTATCTATGATACAGACGGGAAATTTCTCTCTTGGATAGCTCCGGACGGAATCAAGGCTGCGGATTCGAAACATCCCTACTGCAGCGTTATGTCTCATGATAAAATGCGTGATGCGATTTACAAGGAAGCTGTCCGGGATGAACTGACATACTACAATCATACACCGCGTGTTTACAGAAACACAGATTTTTATGAAAAGGCTCAGTATGACAAATCGCGTTTTGTTAATTTTCTTGAGAATAAGTTCGGGGCGCATTACATGCTGTCGCTTGCATTCGGGCTCAATGCCTATATACAGATTTCTTTTTTCAAAAGCCGGGAGGAAGGCGATTATTCAGATAAAGAAATCGAGCTTTTCAAAGAGCTTTACAGATATATTGCTATGGCTTACTCGGGCTTTAAAAGGCACGAGCAGGCAAAAATCATATCGAGGATACAGAACGAGATTATTTCGTCGGGTGAGCGTGCATATCTGATTACAGATGATTTCACGCATGTTATGGGATATAACGAAGAAGCACTTAAGCTGCTGACGAGTATCTGCGGAACAGCAATAGCAGCGCAGATAGAAAATGAAGAGCCGTGTTTATGGGTGCCGTTTCTTGTATGCGGTGAAGATGAAAATGCTGCAGAGAATGAGCCTGCAGTGAGAAAAATAAAGAATCTCATTTTTAAAATCCATACGTATGACCAGAGCTACAGCCATGGTATTGTTGACAGATATCACTGGATCGGCATTTCACAGCAGGATGCGGCAAAGCATAAAACGGCAGAAGAAATATCACTGACAGCATCAGAGAAAAAGGTGGCAGCACTTCTGTATGAAGGACTCACTTATCAGAAAATCGCCGATGAACTGTGCATCAGCTACCATACCGTGAAAAATCACGTGCAGAATATTTTCACGAAATGTGATGTGAGCAGCAGATATGAGCTGTTCAAAGTCCTGGACGGGAAATTGTATGATGAGGAATGAAAAAATATAGGAACATATACCTATATAATGTAATAGTAATGTAAGTGCATATATGATTCATACCGGGGCGATGCGCCCTGAAATTTACAAAATATTAAAGCTTTAGTAAAGCTCCTGTGATAACA
>CAVECM010000123.1:0-5247 GCA_963614095.1 Bacteroidaceae bacterium | reverse complement strand
AAACCGGCTCGTTCCGAGTCGAACGGACTTATTCCGGAAAACGACAGGATTGATACCCCCAAAGGCTATTCCCCGCACCTGATGCGGGGGGCTTTGTCAAATGCGGGATTCTCTTTATGCAGAAAAGCGCCGAAAGGTTATTGACCTCCCGGCGCTCTTTTTTTAATATTATCTTTTAAAGTTACTTTTGAATGCTCTGTTCTGAATGCATTGTTCACACTTTATTCGTGCGCTGCCTGCGCTTTGCATGAATAAATCACTCGCACTTCGCAAGAAGCTTTTCCCACTGTGAATCCACATACTGCTGTGCTTCGTCAATCATCCATTCATTGCCTTTCTTGAACATATGCTTGAAGCGTCCCTGCTTCTTGAGGAATTCTTCAACCGGGAGCTTCTTTTTAGGTTCATATGTGAGATGCCATTTGCCCTCAACAATCTCGTACATCGGCCATACACATGTATCAACAGCCAGCTGGCAGATCTCCGCGAGATCCTCTGTCTCATATCTCCAGCCTCTCGGACATGGGGACAGAACGTTCAGGAAGCACGGACCCTCCGTATAAATAGCCTTGTGCGCCTTTTCATGAAGATCCTTGAAATTGCCGATAAATGTCGTCTGAGCTGCATAAGGAATATTGTGTGCAGCGATTATGGACGTCAGGTCTTTCTTGTTCTGAACCTTGCCCGGTATCACCTTGCCGGCAGGGGACGTCGTCGCATCTGCAAAACGCGGGGTCGATGATGAACGCTGGATACCCGTATTCATGTACGCTTCATTGTCGTAGCAGACATAAACCATATCGTGCCCTCTCTCCATAGCACCGGAAAGCGACTGCATACCGATATCGTATGTACCGCCGTCACCGCCGAATGCGATGAACTTGAAATTCTCCTTTACCTTGCCCTTCTTCTTCAATGTCCTGTATGCCGCTTCAACACCCGACATCGTTGCCGCACCGTTGGCGAACGCCGAGTGGATGTAGCTGTCGTAATATGCTGTATGCGGATATATAAATGTAGATACCTCGAGGCAGCTTGTCGCATTGGTGATTACTGCCTTGTCGCCCTCGTCCAGCGCTCTGAGCACGCCTCTTACGGTTATGCCCGCACCGCAGCCGGCGCAGAGTCTGTGACCTCCCGCCAGTCTTTCAGGCTTTGACACTTCTTTTTTCAAACTGTATGCCATATCGTGAACTCCTATTCTTCATACTTTCTGTGATCGAATCCTCTTTCGCCGTAACGCGAGTCTCTTACGCCTACGTATCTGTAAACGTCGCCCGGGTCATCGGTCTCGTTGATTATGAACAGATCGTTGTAAATTTCGTAATAATCCTCAACCGTGATATCTCTGCCGCCGAGTCCGTAAATGTAGTTTATCGCATACGGCTTGTTCGGCAGATCGTAAAGTGAGCTTCGCGCCTCATTGAAAAGCGGGCCGCCGCTGTTTGAATAGCTCTCGGCTTTGTCCATTATGGCTACAGCCTTTACCTTGCACATTGCCTCGGCAAGAGGTACTCTCGGGAACGGTCTGAAAACTCTCAGCTTGATGAGGCCGACTTTTTTACCCTCTGCTCTGAGTCTGTCAACGGCCTCTTTGCCTGTTCCTGCGCTGGAACCGATGACAACGAGTGCAACCTCGGCATCGTCCATCATGTATTCTTCAAAGAATCCGTATTCTCTGCCGGTCAGCTTCTTAAATCTCTTCGCAACGTCCATGATAATCGGCATTGCGTCCTTCATCGCCTGAGCCTGCGACCTTTTTACTTCCATATAATACGGCGAAATTCCGTAAGGACCGACTGCCAGCGGGTTCTCCGACTTGAGCAGATAGTTTTCTGGATTGTATTCGCCTACGAATTCCTTGACCTCTTCATCCTCGAGCAGCTCGATGTTGGAAACACCGTGGCTGGTGATGAATCCGTCCTGGCAGATCATAATCGGAAGTCTGATTGTCTCGGATATCGGCATAGCCTGAATATAGTTGTCGTAAACCTCCTGATTTGATTCTGCGTATATCTGTATCCATCCGGAATCTCTGGCACCCATCGAATCCGAGTGGTCGTTGTTGATGTTGATAGGACCTGTCAGCGCTCTGTTTACAACCGCCATTGTTATCGGCAGTCTCGCCGAGGCCGCTACGTAAAGGAGCTCCCACATGTATGCAAGTCCGGCTGATGATGTTGCTGTCACGGCTCTGGCTCCTGCTGCCGATGCGCCTATGCAGACCGACATCGCACTGTGCTCCGACTCTACCGCCACGAATTCAGTGTCGACCTCACCGTCAGCTATGTACTGCGAATAGTACTGCGGGATTTCTGTCGAAGGAGTAATCGGAAAAGCTCCCATAACATCGGGATTTATCTGTTTCATCGCTGTTGCCACGGCTTCGTTGCCGGACATTCTGTCTCTTTTTGCCATTTACTTTTCCTCCTTCACAAAATCTATAGCGTCGAACGGACATACCTTGACGCAGATGCCGCACCCCTTGCAGTGCTTGTAATCAAAGTCGAGTCTCACGCCGTCTTTTACCGGAATGGAACTGTCCGGGCAGAACGGCACACAAAGCATGCACTGTCTGCATTTATCTTCTTTAAATACCGGCATCATCACGCGCCAGTCGCCGGTCTCCACGAGAAGCGATGTCGCCGGTTCGTAAATCTCTGCACCTGTGGTTACTTCCTGCCAGGTGATTTTTTCGTTTATATCCTGTGCTCTTGTTTTCATTATGCTCATCTGTTACCCTACCTTTACCTCGTTCATCGCTGTTACCAGCGCCTTCATGTTGCCCTCGATGAGGTTCTCCTTGTGTGCGAACTTGTGCTGGAATGATTCCCTCATGTCTTTTATAAAGCGCTCGCTGTCGATGACCTTGCTGACCTTCACGACTGCTGCCAGCATCGGTGTGTTAGGGAAGTTCTTTCCGAGTGTTTCCATGGAAATCTTCTCTGCATCGACTACACATATTCTGCCTTTGTAGCCTCCCAGAAGCTTCCTTATTTCTTCCGGTGTTTTCTTGCTGTTGATAATGAGCGCGCCGTTTTCTTTGAGCCCGCTCGTCACATCCACGGATTTGAGCAGTGTCTCATCGACTACCACCACGTAATCCGGTGTATATATGTTGGAGTGCACTTTGCAGTGCTCGTCAGTAATTCGGTTGTAGGCCGTAATAGGTGCTCCCATTCTCTCAGGGCCGTATTCCGGAAAGCCCTGCACATGTTTTCCTGAGCTGAAGGCAACGTCTGCGAGCAGCAGGCATGCCGTCTTGGCGCCCTGGCCGCCTCTTCCGTGCCATCTTATTTCGACTGCCTCGTTTAATTTTTTGACCATTTCTGTTCACTCCTGTTTATTATATTTATGTTTATATTGATTTTTATTTAATATTACGGTTTTATGCTCCGGTTTTGTATTCTGGTTTTATGTTCCGGTTTTACGCTGCGGTTTTATCTTCTGACTTTATGCTGCGGTCTCTCTGTAATTGTTAATAACAAAAAAGACAGTAACCCGCTGACATCACGTATAAGACTACATGAAACAGCAGATTCTGTCAATAGATTCACGCAAATTTTTTATGAATTTTTCACAAAAATTTTTCTTTGTTTTTGTTCCGGTGCACAATTTTTTGTTTGCACGGATATGCGCTTTTGTTTTCAGGCTCCGGTTAATCTGGCTTGTCGATTTGATGTCCGCAGACTGTGCCTAATCGTGCCTGCTCGTCGTGATATCCGCAAGCTGTACGCCTAATCGTGCCTGTCTGTTGTGATATCCGCAAGCTGTGCGCCGGTAATTTTCTGCAGCGCCTTTACATCAAGCTCCATCTGCAGCCCGATTTTACCCCCGCTGATTATAATATCGCCGATGTTCGCTGCTGATATATCAATAACCGTCGGGAATGGCTTCTTCATACCGACCGGCGAACAGCCTCCCCTGACGTAGCCCGTAAGCTTTGTGATATCACGAACATGAATCATCTCTATTTTCTTTTCTCCGAAATGCTTTGCTGCTTTTTTCAGGTCGAGTTCCTCGGCCACCGGAATCACGCATACATAATTCGCCCGGCTCGCACCTACCGTAACCAGCGTTTTATAAACTCTGTCGAGATCCTGTCCCAGCGCTTCCGCAGTGGAAACCCCATCGTGAAATCCGTCCGATACATCGTATGAATACATATTGTACGGAACCCCTTCCGCTTCAACGATTCTCACTGCATTTGTCTTGTGCGCCTGCTTGTCTTTTTTCTTAGCCATTATACCTTCATCCTTCTTTATTTCTGTCTGTTTCTGTCATCTCTTTCTGCTCTTACTGCTGCTCTTCTGCGGTTTCACCGGCCCGGCGTTCTTTATTTCTGTTCGTCTGCAGCCTCACAGTTCCTTATCTCAACATCCTTTATCCAGCTGCTCTTTGTTATCGTTCATCTGCAGCTTCAGAGCCTGCCGCGTCGGTATTGCTTATCCCGGCGCTTTTCATTGCGGCATATTCCTCCCGCAGCATAGAATAGCATCGCAGCTCTGTTATCGTTCCATCATATTTCTTATATGAGTCGCGCAGAGTGCCTTCATATGTAAAACCGCACTTTTCTATGACGCGCCGGCTTCTGAGATTGCTTTCGCCTGTAGTTATGGAAAGTACTTCCACGCCGATTTCCTCGAATGCATATGCGACAAGCCGCTTTGCAGCCTCTGTCATAAGTCCGCGCCCCCAGTACTGTTTCGAAAGAGAATATCCCAGTTCACGGCTGAGTATATCCGGACGGAATTTATCTTTTTCGAATCCAATACTGCCGATAACTTTCCCGCTTTCCTTGTCCTGTATGGCCCACGACATTTTCTGCAGAAAACATTCGCTGATTATCATTCTGGATTCTGCCGGGCTGGCATGCGGCTTCCATCCTGCGGCCGGACCGACCGCAGGATCTTTTGCATATTCGAAAAGGTCTGCAGCATCTTTTTTGCTCCATTTTTTCAGGTAAAGCCGTTCTGTTTCCAGCAGCGGCACTCTGTATTTTCTCATAAAAATCTCCATTCCGCCGCCTTGCAGCCGGCAGCACAAATAGTAATGGAAAGTGTCTCTTAAAAAAATTTTTCAGCATTGACTGCCCCACGCTCACAGATATCGTGCGGAGTCTTCATCGATTCCATCTCCATAATAATACTACTTCCGGTCATAAATCAACAGCTAAAGATTCTTCAGGCGCCCCGCTGCGGTTTCTTGTATATATCGCCAAGGAGTTCGAGCGGCTGTTTTTCAGCA
>CAVECM010000122.1:0-5251 GCA_963614095.1 Bacteroidaceae bacterium | reverse complement strand
CATCCGGAGAAGAAACACCGGAAAACTTTTATTCTCATAACTTCACTGTTCCTGATACCTTTGTTGCTTCTGATTACAATCTTCACAAATTCAGCCCCGCCTTTGTTATAAACACACTGCACAAATCCGCATAAGCCGGAAATATCGTTTCCGGATCGCAAGCCGAATGTGCAGATCTTTTTCAATTAAGAAACTGCACGATTGAAAATATGCATGAGCTTGTTATAATAACAATATGACACTGTCACGCCATTCATTCCGGCGGGCGATGGCAATCCAGCGAGCGGCTGCGATTGCCGGGCTGACTAAAAAAATCAGCGCCGAGAGCGTCTGTCTGCCGGCCGGTTATACAAAAGAGAAAGTTGGAACAACTATGGAAAAAGGAATTGATAAATCATATAAAAAAGTAATCGATTATGTAAAGAACGGCATCGGAAACGGAGCCCTCCGCGCAGGCGAAAAGCTCCCTCCCGAGAGAGAGCTCGCTCAGAAACTGGAAATAAGCCGGAACTCCGCAAGAGAGGGCCTGAAGATTCTGGAGAATCTGGGCGTCCTGGAAAGCCAGCAGGGCGCGGGGAATTATGTCTCCGGAAATTTTGACGATATTCTCGCGGAGATGCTTTCATTCATGTATATCCTCAAAAAAATCGATGTCGAGGCCATCACGGAATTCAGATTTGCACTGGAATGGGGAGCACTGGAAAGCGGAGTGAAAAATGCCGCCCCGGCGCAGAGAAAAGAAATGCTTTCTTACCTCAATAACCTTGAAACCGCCGCATCCGAGAAAGAGCGCGTTTCCTGGGACAGGGCGATACATCGTCTTCTGATAGATGCGGCCGGGAATCTCTGTATAACCGCAAATTACAAGGCCTTAAACATGATAATGGATGAGTATATACCTAAAATGCGCGGAAAAATTGTTGAAGGCATGCACAGCGAGCAGTTTTTAATCCGTGCTCACCGCACCCTCGCAGAGGGATTTGCCGAGGAAAATATCGACAAGGCGAGAGAGGGCCTGCGCCTTCATTTCCACTACATTTATCAATATATGTAAATATGCAGACGGCTTTATTTCTATATATAAATACGCAGACAGCATTCGGGCTTCATATACCATATATGCAGACGTACAGACAGCCGACAGGCATCATATACCATATATGCACATAAAGCAAAAGCTCAGGCAGTCACAGCAGTCCGGCAGCAAAAAAATACGTCTGAATTCAACGATATTTCTTGACAAATACGGAATCCGGTTCTATGCTTAAAGCAGATAAAAAAACAAGTACCTGCGAAAGAAGGTGCTTTTTTAAAGGGTGTATTGGTACGACCAATACAACATCAGCAAAACCTTTTTGATGAAATATTTCGGTTTTGCTTTATTTTAAAGCAAGATTGGTGCTACCAATAGCAAGAAGAGTTATGCCATTGACAGCGAGAGAGTTTATGCCATTGACGGCGGGAAATTTTATAACATTGAGAGGAGGAGGACAACATGGATGCACAAATTTATAATCAGGTAACCCCGGAAATTCTTGAGGAATTTAAAAAGATTGCACCGGGAAAAGTCTATGCCGGCGAGGAGATCAACAGCGACTATTTCCATGACGAAATGCCGATTTACGGAAAAGGCGCACCGGAGGTTCTCATCGAGGCATCCGCTGCGGAAGACATCGCGGCTATAGTCAGAATCTGCTGCGAAAACTCCATTCCGGTAATCCCAAGGGGTGCAGGAACAGGCCTCACGGGAGCCTCTGTAGCATTAAACGGCGGCGTCATGATTGATATGAGCAGGATGAACAGGATTCTTGAATACGATTTCGAAAATCTTGTGGTTCGGGTAGAACCGGGCGTTCTGCTGAAGGACCTGGCCGAGGACGCACAGAAGCACGGACTTTTATATCCGCCGGATCCGGGTGAAAAATTTGCCACACTCGGCGGCAATGTATCGACAAACGCGGGCGGAATGCGTGCTGTCAAATACGGATGCACAAGAGACTATGTGCGTGCAATGACGGTTGTTCTCCCTACAGGAGAAATAGTAAAGCTCGGTGCATCTGTTTCAAAATCGAGCACAGGCTACAGCCTTTTAAATCTTATGATCGGCTCCGAGGGTACGCTCGGTATAATCACAGAGCTTACATTAAAGCTTGTACCTGCGCCTAAGGAAACAATAAGCCTGATTATTCCTTACGAAAATCTTGAAGACTGCATCGGCACTGTACCGAAATTCTTTATAAACAACTTCCGGCCGCAGGCTCTGGAATTTATGGAAAAGGAAATCGTTCTTGCTTCTGAGCGTTATCTCGGCAAAAGCGTATTCCCTAAGCAGATTGAGGGCGTTGACATCGGTGCCTATCTGCTTGTGACATTCGAGGGCGAGAGCATGGATGAGCTTGAAGATCTGACGGAAAAAGCCGCAGAGGTGGTTCTCGATGCGGGTGCGATAGATGTTCTTATTGCTGATACGCCGGCAAAAAAGAAGGATGCATGGGCCGCCAGAAATTCATTTCTCGAGGCGATCGAGGCCGAAACAACGCTCCTTGACGAATGCGATGTGGTAGTTCCGGTTAATCAGATAGCGAATTATCTCACATATGTAAAGCGCGCCGCAGAGCCATATGATTTTGAGGTAAAGAGCTTCGGACATGCGGGAGACGGAAACCTTCATATTTATGTATGCGCAAATGATCTGGATGCAGACGTGTTCAGAAAGCAGACCGCAGAGTTTATGGCAGATATTTACAAGAAGGCCGCAGAGCTCGGAGGGCTTATTTCGGGCGAACACGGCATAGGATACGGGAAAAAGGATTACCTCGCAGAATTTGCAGGTCCTGTAAATATGCGCCTGATGAAGGGGATAAAAGAAACATTTGATCCGAAGATGATTCTGAACCCCGGAAAGATCTGCTGTTAGCCTGATAAGCAAAGCACGGTTTTAAACGAATATGGCAGAGTAAACAAAGCGTGATTTTTAATGAAATATGACCGAATAAGCAAAGCGCAGTTTTAAGCAAAATATGACCGAATAAGCAAAGTGCGGTTTTTAGATAAAATATAATCCGAATTTATAAAGTATAGTTTTTAATACGAAAGAGGGATTGACATGGCATATTTAATTTCTGAAGAAGCGCAGGATCTCCTGCAGGATGTAAAGAACTTTTGTAATAAAGAGGTTGTCGAGCAGTGCAAGGAATATGATGCGTCGGGAGAGTGGCCGAGGGCTATATACGACAAGGCCATTGAGCAGGGCTATCATGCACTTGAGGTTCCGGAGGAATACGGCGGACCGGGGCTTTCCCGTGTGGATACTGCGGCACTCATCGAACAGATGGCCATTGCCGATGCGGGATTCGCGGCTACGATTTCGGCCAGCGGACTGGGAATGAAGCCTGTTCTTATCGCAGGAAACGATGAACAGAAGCAGCATGTATGTGATCTTGTGCTGGACGGCGGATTCGGCGCATTCTGCCTTACTGAGCCGGGGGCAGGCTCTGATGCGAGTGCAGGAAAAACCTCTGCCGTAAAGGACGGAGACGAGTATGTTCTGAACGGAAGGAAATGCTTCATTACAAACGGCGGCGTGGCCTCGTTTTACTGTATTACTGCAATGACTGATAAGACCAAGGGTGTCAAGGGTATGTCGATGTTCCTTGTGGATGCCGGAACACCGGGGCTTTCAACCGGACACGAGGAAAACAAGATGGGCATCCGCACATCGAATACCTGCGATGTTATCCTGGAGGACTGCAGAATTCCTGCATCTAATCTTATCGGCGAGGAGGGCAAGGGCTTCGGCATTGCAATGAAAACACTGGATCAGGCAAGAGCCTGGATGGGCTGCGTCGCAGTCGGAATTGCCCAGCGCGGAATCAACGAGGCTGTCGCTTACGGCAAAGAAAGAATTCAGTTCGGCAGACCGATTATCAAAAATCAGGCGCTGCGTTTCAAGATTGCCGATATGGAAATCAAGACCGAAACAGCCCGCCAGATGGTCGCACATGCTCTGACAAGAATGGACATGGGGCTCAGCTGCACTAAGGAATCCGCCATCGCGAAATGCTATGCGTCGGATATAGCTATGGAGGCGGCCTCAGAGGCTATACAGATGTTCGGCGGATACGGATACAGCAGGGAATATCCGGTCGAAAAGCTTCTCCGTGATGCGAAGATTTTCCAGATCTTTGAAGGCACCAATGAGGTTCAGAGGATCGTTATAGCAAACAGTGTAATCGGCAGATAAAGCCTTACGAAAACAGTATGAAAAACGCCCTTGAGAGGCTCTTCTCATCACTGTCTGTGCCGCCGGCTGCAAGGCGGCAGAATGGAGGTCAACATGGAAATTTTAGTATGTATAAAACAGGTTCCCGACGACTCGGTTGAGATTTCGCTGAATACCGAAACAGGCACACCTGAACTTGACGGAATAACTCCGGTAGTAAATGCATTTGATACATATGCTCTTGAGATGGCGGCCCGGCTGAAGGAAAGCGCCGGCGGGGAAATAACAGTCCTTTCCGCAGGTGATGACAGCGTAAAAAATTCACTTAAAAACTGTCTGGCAGTCGGTGCGGATTATGCATATCTGGCTAAGGACGACAACTATCAGAACAGAGATCCTCAGAGCATTGCCGGAATACTCAAAGCTGCCAAAAGTGAAATAGAGGCGAAGACCGGAAAGAAATTTGATGTGATATTCTGCGGCAAGGAAGCCACTGATTTTACATCGGGGCAGGCAGGAATAATGCTCGCTGCAGAGCTCGGTGTTCCGGTAATCGCAGATGCGGTGGACATCAGTACCGAAGATGAAAAAGCTGTGGTAAAGCAGGAAACCGAGGAGGGCTACTGCATGATTGAGTCTCCGCTCCCGTGTCTTGTCACTGTAAATAAACCGGCATACGAGCCGCGCTACCCTACTATAAAGAGCAAAATGGCGGCAAGAAAAAAGCCTATTGAAGAGCTCACAGCCGGGGAACCTGCAGAAGCACAGGTTACTCTGATTAAGCTTCATGCACCGGCAAAGAGAACCGCAGGAGTCAAAATCAAGGCAGAAGATGCAGAGACGGCTGCTGCTCAGGCTCTTAAAATAATGGAAGACGCAAAGATAATCTGAGAGCGGAGGGATTGAAATGATGAAATATACAGATGGAAAAAATATCATGGTTTACGCTCAAAGCGCAGACGGCACACCTGTAAATGCTGCACTTGAAGCTGTCAGCGGTGCCGCGCGTCTAGCCGCAGAAAACGGCGA
>CAVECM010000121.1:0-5421 GCA_963614095.1 Bacteroidaceae bacterium | reverse complement strand
GACCCATAGCCTCATCGAACAAATCCAGCGCATCCTGAAGATTTTTATCTACATCATATTTTGAAGGCGAATTCTGTATTCCTACTATGCTTACTTTTCTACCCATTGTTTTTAGAACTCCTTTATTACTGAAATTTTTTACAGAACGTGCAGCGTATGTACTGCACGCCCTGTTCGTTTTATTACAATTCGTATTCCGGAACGTAAAGCTGCTGAAGCGTTGCCCCGTTCAGCACTTCTTTTTTCTCGTCCGCTTCCTGTGCCTGATCAGCAATCGCTGTATCGAGCAGCTCCTCCGCTTCAAAATCGCGCAGCACGAGTACTCCGTTCTTGTCAGCCATTATCATATCGCCTGGATGAACAACCACGCCTCCGCATGAAATATCATAGTTTATTTCACCGCAGTCGTGCACAAACTTAGTTGTAAGTGCACTTATTCCCCTTGCAAATACCGGTATGCCGATTTCGTTTATTTCCTCGAAATCCGTCATCGGGCCGTCTATGATTATCGCCTTGACTTTTCTTGTGCTTGCGCAGAGCGCCACCATTTCTCCAACCGGCGCATGGTTTCTGTCACCGCACCTGTCTATAACGATGATGTCACCTTCCTGTGCCATGCTCACTGCGAGATGAAGTGATTTTGATTCCTCTGCAGGAATGCGCACCGTAAGGGCATTGCCGCACACCTTTACATCCCTGCCGCACATGAGCTTTATATCAGGATCCATGAATCCGAATTCCGTGTAATGTCCTATCGCTGCGATATCCGCCTTTGCTGCCTTATCCGCCAGCGAAGCTGCGATACCTTCTTTTCTCTGTGCTATATTAATTTTCATCTTCTGTCTGACTCTCCTTTACCGAGGCACTCATCAGTCTGTCTGCATCGATTACTGCCTTCACTCCGTAAACCAGAACAATTGCCGCAGGTATAATCAGCATTGCTGCGCACTCATATGCCAGCCAGTCCCATCTGTATACGAATCCCAGTATTATGATAATTGACTGTACTACTATAACTGACAGTGAAACCGCCGTTACCACAGGGTCCCTGCCTACTCTCTCTGTATTTTTCTTACTGCTCACTGTTTACACCCCCTGCTCTAACTGTACGGCTCCGCCGTTATCATCTTTGTATGTGCACTTACATATAATCATGTAAAGGATGAACGATACTGCCCACGTGATATTGTTTGCAGGTATTCCTGTTCTGTCGACCATAATGTAGTTCCAGAACAGCCAGAAAGCAAATCCGAATGCCATGGTAACCCATCCGGCTGCCGCAGTCTTCTTCTTGTAGAAAAGTCCCACTACAAGCGGTACGAACAGACCTGCCACCTGGAATCCGGTTACGAAGTACATCGCATTGACAATACCTGCCATCCACTGGCTGGTTGCAAGCATCGAGAACAGGATGATGATGACAGTGGCAATATTGTTCCATCTTATCATCCTCTCATCACTTACTGACTTGCCTGTAACTGCAGTGTAAATATCCTTTGTGCATGCTGCAGCCTGTACGAGTATGTAGCTTGAAAGAGTTGACATTACAGCTGCTATCAGACCTGCAACAAACAGACCTCTAAGACCTGCAGGCAGTGCATCGAATACTGTTGTCCAGAAAGCTTTATAGAATTCAAGATCCGGATGAAGTGTTCTTGCACAGAATCCGATCATTATTACTGCTGTTGAGAATACAAGCCACATAGGAATGCAGAACATGAACGAACGCTTTGCGGTCTTTGCCGAATCCGATGCCGAGAATCGCTGATACATCATCGGCTCGGTGTATATCGCCAGACCTATCAATGCCCACGACAAGGCTGTAAGGTTACTCATTCCTCCCATAGGTTCGAAGAGTGTCGGAGCCTCTGTTCCGAGTGCTGCGAAAATAGCATCCCAGCCGCCCGTCATATTCATTACTGCGATAACGGCAATACCTACCGAGAAGCTGATGAATCCGAGCTGGAATGTATCAGTCATTGTTACAGACCACATTCCTGAAGCCAGTACATAGATTCCTACGATTACTCCGGAAACGATAACCGATATTACTGTCGGCATATCGAACATCAGTGCCAGCAGCTGTGATATTACTGTGATATTCGCTCCGTTATACAGAACTCCTGCGAGTACTGCGATAGTCGAAAAGAACTTTGCTTTTCTGTTGTAGAGATATTCCATCAGATCCGGAACTGTCATTACGTCTTCAGGAATCTTGCCTCTTACCAGCGGTGCTATCCACAGTGCGAACGGTATTCTCGACAATGTGCAAGGTATTACATAAACTATCATTCCTGCTATACCGATTGTCGCACCATATTCTGCAACGCCTACAACCGAATATCCATCGTACCATGAAGTCATCATGGTTCCGATAACCAGAGGCAGCGTCAGCGATCTTCCTGAAAGAAAGTAACTGCTCATGCTCGCTCTTGCTTTGCTCCTGAAGCGCAGACCGATACCTACCATCAGTACGAAATAACTCAGAAGTATGACTGTATCGCCTATACTCCAGGGTACATTAACATGTAACATTGATTCCTCCTACTCCAACTATTTCTTCCACTTCTCAAGAAATGCAACAATAGTCTCTACTGCATGCTTAATCATCTTTTCACCCTTTTCGGCGCTTCCTGCAAACGGATCGCCAAGGACTGAAGTTTCTGTGTCTGCCGTGAAATACTCATATACATATAAGTTAGGAATTTCCTCGATATCTCTTCGTTCCTTCTTCATCATGTTTTCTTCAACCACAAGCTCAGGGAAAAGGTATTTGAGTATCGATGTTCCCACCTCTGCGGCATGACCCTGAGGAAAATCGCTGTCCATAATATCCTTGTTGATATTGTAGACAAATCTCCACCAGTCAATGTGTGCACACTCCATTCCGTAATCTCTCATGAATTCGCATGCCACCTGGTCAATAGCGCCGATATTTCCGACATGTCCGCACAGGAAGAGAATCTTCTTAATTCCCTGTCTTCTGAGACTTTCCACTACATCGCGGTAAATCGATATGAGTGTTTCTGTGGAAACTGTGAGCGTACCCGTGTAGCACATCAGATCCTCAGAAAATCCGTACGTTATCGGCGGCGCAACAAAGCATCCCGCCTCCTTTGCAGCTCTCTTAGCGACTTCATAAGTTACCAGCCAGTCTGATCCCATCGGAAGGTGAAGACCATATGCTTCAGTTGCTCCCACAGGAAAGATTGCTGTGTCTGACTCTTGTATAAATCTACCGAATTCTTCAAGCGTCATTTCAGCGATAAGGTTTTTTTCCATTATCTGTCCTCCTTATAAATGATTAGATTTGGTTATATAGTGTATTGGTAATTAATAATATTCAGCTTGTGCAGCCGCTGCGCTGCCTGCTTATCAATCAGTTGTATACAAAATATGTCGCATACTTGTCAGCCGGCACCCATGCTTTCCTCTCTTTTTTTCCGAGTGTGTATGTCACCTCGAAATACGGTCTGTAGAATTTCTCCGATGATATGACCTCCAGCTCCGGCGGCTTCTTATATCTCGCAAGCAGTACCTTCCATCTCGCATCGACTACTGCCTTCTTTTCGGCCTGTTCTTTTGTAAAGAATTCATCCTCTATCAGACCTTCATCTATATTGCCCTTTACAATCTCCAGTCTGATATCGTCCTCTATTACCCCTGTGCCCTTTTTATCGTCAACTATGAATGTAAGCCGCCCGTTGTCGCTTTTCTTTGCACTGAAATATGCCACCGCATATTCAAGAACAACCTTATGACACGGCACATAGCAGAATCTTGCATCAGAGATTTTCGGTCTGAACAGGAACAGATTTTTCGGTACGAGGTCAGGCAGTTCGCTTTCATCAACGACCTTCAGCGTCACCCTGTGTTTTTTCAGTTCTTTGTCAATGTCATCGGTGACCGTCTGCTTAGGCTTCAGTCGCTTTACTGTCCGCTTCGCTTCTTTCATGTCGTTTCCTCCTTGCTTTTTTCCACTATAATTTTAATATTTTTAAATTTCATGAACAATATGGCTTTGTCATTTGTCTATCAATATTAATTGACAATAAATTGACAGAGCGCTATTATTGATATGTAAATCCTGCGCTGCATAAGCATGCCGCGGCAGAATAATTACTGACTATGCAGACTGCTGCTTACCTGCACGAAGCCGATCTTCTCATGATTCTGCAGTTCTGCATGATATACCGCACGGACGACCCGATGCAATTTCACATAATGAGGAGTTATACCAATGAGAGATAAATCTTATACACAGCTTTCGCTTATTCTCGATCACTTGTTTATAAAATCCAAGGACATAGCCGCCGCGATTCACGTAGATGCTGCAATGATCAGCCGCTGGCGTACCGGCAAAAGAGTGCTGAACAGCCGGACGGAGCATTATGCGCATATCATCGATTTCATACTGGACTGGGACGAACGCATGAACTATCAGAATATCATCGTTTTTCTCATGGACTATTATCCTGACAGCAGCTATAAAACAAGAGAGGATGTGTACAATGCAGTCGACATGTGGCTTTCTGATATAAATACTGCGCCCTCCGCTTCATCCGGCACTACACTCACTTCTTCGCAGTCCTCGAGCATACAGATGAATATTCTGGATACCACCGCACAGAAAAAGAATGCGATGCTCTACCTTCTGGACGTTGCGATTTCACTTTCAGACAACAGGGATCTTTACATACTTATGGATGCCTTCGCCGATAAGCTTCTTAACGAGGAGACATTTTACAGCAACTGGATTGAACGCCTGAAGCTTGCCGCCGCCAGGGGAATCAATGTTCATTTCATATACAGCAGCTATTTTCTGAGCTCATCGATTATTGACATGAACAACTTTCTCAAGCTCTGTTTTTCACAGAATTTCCATGCCTATTACATGCCGAAAAGCAGCGGATATCCTATAATGCTCTGTGTTCTTGACGGAAGCTTTGCCATATCGAATTTTGTTCATATTCCGAACGAAAAAAATCCGGCCTATTTTTCATTCTCCGATAAAAAGCTGCTCTACAGATTTCGCCACTACTATAAAGAACAGCTGAAAAACTGCCAGCTCTTTACAAAATACTACAGTTATCCGGATTATTTCTTTGACCATACCGACTTTTCTGCTGACTCGGAGAGAAAACTGTGCTGCTACGATGCAACACCTTTTCTTTTCCCGGTTCCGCCGGAGATATTTGAAGAAATTCTTGAATACAACGCCTTTGATGAGAAAACGAAATCGCTGATTATGGACCGGTACCGCGCAATCATTTACGACCCCTTCATGACCGCAAACAACGTGTTCACGCATAATCTGATTATTGATATCAACGAAATGGAAAGAGTGCTCGGCAATGCAAAACAGATTACCATGTGCAGAATACTCACAGACCGTGAAATAATCATTCCGCGGAAATATTT
>CAVECM010000120.1:0-5521 GCA_963614095.1 Bacteroidaceae bacterium | reverse complement strand
AAAAAACCGGCTGCCGGAAGAAATCTCATCTATTGAAGGGCTTGACTGGCTGCCGGCAGGGATAAAGCAAATTGATAAATGCAGTTAATATGAGCTGAGCCGCCCATGTATATGTTAAATTGTCCGGGTATGTTTTAATCGGCTTGATATAACAAGGAGTTACGCAATATGAAGCAGGAAAAGTTAAGTTGTATGTTTTGTCACAAAAAAGCATGTGAAGCGGGGAAGCCGGAGGAGTATCCTGAGTTCTGCCTTACAGCAGAGCTTCCGGAGAATATGCTCGAGGAAGCACTGGAAGTTTACAGGACGCCGGGAAAGGACAGGGATATGGCCATCGCTGCAGCCGAAATAGAAGGCGAGTTTTACGGCAGAGCCTGCCGCGCAGAAGAAATCGTGCGCTTTGCGAAAAAAATCGGAGCAAAGAAAATCGGTATCGCCTCGTGCATAGGGCTTCTCAGAGAGGCACAGATTTTCTGTAAAATCCTGGAGGTGAATGATCTGCAGTATTTTGGAGCCGCTTGTAAGATGGGCACAACGGATAAAACAGAGATAGGTTTGCCGCAGGAGAAAAAAATACATCCCGGTGAGTTTGAGGGAATATGTAATCCGGTGCTTCAGGCAAAGAGGCTTAATGCTGAGGGGACGGATCTCAATGTTGTTGTTGGTCTGTGCGTGGGGCACGACAGCCTGTTTTATAAATACTCAGACGCGCCGGTGACGACGTTCATAACGAAGGACCGTGTGATGGGCCACAACCCGGCGGCAGCGGTATATCAGGCAGAGGGATATTACAAGCGCCTTATTACGCAGAAGCTCGAGGACTGAAGCTGTGAGGACCGTACAAACTGAAGCTGCAGGAGCCGCACAATCAGGAAACACCAGGTGAAGGGCGTGCGGGGTCAAATCAGAAAAAGGAAGCAGGCGCCGGGATAAGAAATTATTATTGGAATGAAAAAGGAAGCAGGCGCCGGGAAAAAAATTACGGCTGAGACGAAAAAAGGAGCAGGCAGAATGAAAAACGACAGGATTTTGAGAATATATACAGACGGGGGGTGTGCGGGCAATCAGCACGATGAAAACCTCGGAGGCTGGGGAGCGATAATGGAGTTTGCAGACGCACAGAAGGAGTTATACGGCAGCGAACGCAACACAACCAACAACAGAATGGAAATGACCGCACTCCTTGAAGCGTTCAAGGCGATAAAGAAGGACGGGCAGGAAATACAGGTGTTCTCGGACAGCAGCTACCTGATGGACTGCTTTCGGAAGAAATGGTACAAGAACTGGCAGAAAAACGGCTGGATGACGGCAGCGAAAAAGCCTGTGGAAAATCAGGACCTCTGGAAAGAGCTGCTGCCGTTTACAGAGAAACACAGAATATCCTTTTATCGTGTAAAAGGGCACGTAAACCTCGAGAGCAAATCGACAAATCTTGATAAGCTCTATGCAAAATTTGTCGAATGGAATGGTGCGGGTTTTACATATGAAGACTTTCTCTATGTGATTGAAAAAAACAACCGGGCGGATGAGCTCGCCAATATAGGTATTGACGAAATCCGACCGTGACAGGCATATTCAGCGTAACAGGTGCGGTCAGCATGACAGGTGCAGTCAGCAGTCGGGCATAAAACAAAGCTCGGATTTTTCAGAAGCCAGGCCTCTCGGAGTCATGAACTTTTTCACAATCCGAGCGCCCCGAAATTCGGAAAGATGCATATTCAAGGTGTTCACAAAACGGGAAAAATCTGGTATATTAATTAGGTGTGTTTACCAATCAACCGAGTTTACCAATATTATCAGTTTGTCGTTTTGAGAAAGGAGAAGAAGGTGCTCTTCGGATTGGATAAGGGCATCAGATTGAGCTATGAAAAAAGAAGCAAATGCGGCGGCGCTGCTGCCGATAATTGTATTCCTGATTTTTTATCTGGGAAGCGGTCTGTATTTTGAATACATAAAGCCGGTAGACGGGGGTATGGGTTTTTACATTATGTCCCCCGTGGTCGCATTCATGTTCGGCCTTGTGGTTGCATTCATACAGAACAGAAAGCTGGACTTCAACGAGAAGATAAGGGTGTGTGCAGAGAGCATCGGTGACGATAATATAACAATAATGTTGTTCATATTCCTGCTTGCGGGAGCTTTCGGAGGAGTTGCCGAGGGTGCGGGAGGAGCAGCGAGTGCAGCAAACTTCCTGCTTTCTATAATCCCCGCACATTTTGCCATAGTAGGGCTGTTTGTAATCGCATGCGTCATATCGATGGCCATGGGTACATCCTGCGGAACCATTTCCGTTGTTGTACCGGTTGCTTTGAACGTCGCAGTCGGTGCGGATCTGAATCTGCCGCTCTGCGTAGGTTCGGTAGTAGGCGGAGCCATGTTCGGAGACAATCTTTCATTTATATCGGATACGACAATTGCGGCTACAAAGACACAGGGCTGCAAAATGAAAGACAAATTCAGAGAAAATTTCCCTATAGCACTTCCGGCGGCCATCGCAACAATCATTATTCTGGTAATCATATCGTTTAAATTCGGCGGGGCGAGTGTCGGCAGCTTTGATTATAATATCTGGCAGGCCATTCCTTATTTCGGGATACTTATTCTCGCACTCTGCGGAATAAATGTATTTATTGTGCTGGGAACGGGAATCGCGGCATACTTCATAGTAGGTCTGGCGACCGGCGCGGCAAATGTAGCAGATTCATTCTCTTCGATGGGCACGGGAGTGTCAGGCATGTATGAAACTATGATTGTCACGGTGCTTGTTGCATCGATGAGCGGTCTTATCAGAGAAAACGGCGGATTTGAATATATTCTGCAGTTTATAAAGCGCACATTCAAGGGCCGAAGAGGCGGACAGGCCGGCATCGCACTGCTGACATCGGTAATGGATATAGCTACTGCCAATAATACGGTTGCTATTGTGGCGGCGGGTCCTATCGCAAAAGATGTAAGCAGAGAATTTGATGTCACACCGCAGAGGACGGCGTCAATAATGGATATCTTCAGCTGTGTATGGCAGGGAATCATTCCGTACGGAGCTCAGCTTCTGATAGCATCCGGACTGGCGGGAATCTCGTCAATCAGCATAATTCCGTTCCTGTTTTATCAATTCCTGCTGTGTATCAGTGCAGTACTGTTTATCATTTTCAAGAAATAACGGAAGGCACGGAGACGGCAGCCGCAATATAAGCGGCAGGCTGCCATTAAATCGGCGGCCGTAATATAAACGTCAGTCGGTACAGATTGGCAGCCGGTTCAGAGAAGCCGGCAGATGCTGTAAAAACGATAGTCATCATATTATAAAAAGGGACTGCCCGCATCATGTGACGTCAGCATATATTATACATGCTGAACCATGAGGCGGCAGTCCCTTTAACATATCCGTTGAAGTTAACCGGTTAACCGGTTCATCGGTATTCCGGTACAGCGAATGCATCTGCCCGGGTATTCAGAAATTCGCAGTCGTAACGGTCTATTCCTGCGGGGTCATGTTTTCGAATTTCTTTGTTGCAACCAGATAGTCATTCAGTGTTCCGAGGTGAACATAATAATAAGAGAAACGATCTTCCTTTTTAACTTCAAGCAGACCGGCATCCTTGAGCTTCTTTACGTGCTGGGATATCGTTGCCTGCGAGTAGTCAAAATAGTTGACGAGGTCCTTGTTGCAGACCCGCTCTCTTCTTTTGTTTGCCGCCATGATATACCTGAATATTTTTATTCTTGCAGGATGTGCCAGTGCGTCGGATATTCGTGCGATAAGCAAAATATCGCGTTCCTGCATTTCATCGATTTCTTTTCTTAATCTCATATTTATTACTGCTCCTGTCTGATGTTTCGATTGTTTTAAAGTATCCATCGTTTATCGCGAATACTACTAGTATACTTAGCGGTAAAAAATATGTCAATGTCAGTTTTCATATAAAGGCAGACAGCAAGGGGAACGCCGTCCGCCTTCAATGAAGTTGTTTGCGAATATCAGGAACGCCGTATGCAGATGGCTGCATCAGGGCGTATTTTCCGCATTGTGTTTTATTTTTTTCTGGCCTTGTAATCTCTCTCAATACGCGACTTCCAATCTGCTTCGAGTGGTTCATCGCATCGCAGCGCACAAACTGCATCACTCAGAACCTCGTAATTCAGCCTGGTTCCTTCATGGTCGGAGTGATATCGGACAGCACGGTCAGCACCGATTCCGATGTGCCCGGCCGTTTCTACAGCATCGATGTTTGCTCCGAGGAAGAGGAATTCCCAATTGTATTTCTGCTTCTGGCGCTCTATCATTTTCTTTACTTTTTCACTGCTGTAGAGATGACTGGCATTCTCCATGCCGTCTGTTGTGATGACGAACAGTGTGTGCTCCGGAACATCCTCAGCCCTTGCGTATTTGTGCACATTCCCGATATGGTGAACTGCACAGCCTATCGCATCAAGGAGAGCGGTGCAGCCGCGGACGGAATACTCCTTGTCGGTCATCGGAGGGATATCTCTGACAGGCACACGGTCATGAATAACCTCGCTTATATTATCGAAGATAACTGTTGAAACCAGTGCATCGCCGGGTTCCCTGCGCTGCTTTTCTATCATCGAATTGAATCCGCCGATGGTGTCAGCCTCGAGGCCGCTCATTGAACCGCTGCGGTCAAGAATAAACACTAATTCTGTAAGATTCTTTTTCATGTGAATACCTCCTGTATAAAAAAATGACTGTAAGTTTTCCTGTTTACAGTCATATTTTACTTCAGTATTCGTTTTGTGTGGTCGCATGGCAGGCGACATTTCAGAGATAGCATACTGCATACGAGCCGGCTGCAGCGGGAAACCGCAGAAAATCACAGAACTTCCGGAACTACACCCTGTATGTGGGCCGGGCGGGCCGGAAGTGAGATATTTTCTGAATCGCAGCGCATCCTGCCGGGGACTGCAGCAGCAGTTCAGGCGCCCAGAGTCCTCTGATCAAACGCAAACAGCGCCTCGTTAATTTCAAATATATTGTAGTTCCCGCGTTCGATAAAATATTCGACAATAATATCGAACTTGCTTGAGTGCGACAATGCGAAGCCTGCCTTCATGAGCATGTCCTTTGTCTCGTAAAGCGGCAGTTCAAGCGCTATCGCGAATGCAAGAACTGTCGGTTTTGAAGGCTTGTAAAGCTTGTCGGAGCGGATTTTTGAAAAAAGCTTCCTATCTATATTGGCTTTTTTATAGCACTCCGAATCAGACATGCCGCTTTCGTTTATCTTTCTCATCAGCATTTCTGAAAAGCTTTCATCAATCTGTTCCAGTGCGTCATTCAGCGACAGTGCGTATTTGAGAGGCGTTTCATCTTCATACGGCGAAAGTACAGCCTCGCGGACGAAAGCTTTATCACCGGGCAGCGGAACGCTTTCACAGAGAAGGTCTTCGTCACCCGACGGCAGTGCGTCGTCAGATTCATAATCCGAAGACAGTGTGACCTCATAACCGTCGCCGGGCGGCAGAATACTTCGGCAGAGAATGTCTTCTTCATACGGCAGAACGC
>CAVECM010000119.1:0-5551 GCA_963614095.1 Bacteroidaceae bacterium | reverse complement strand
AGCGATAAATAACTGCAGATTCGCAGACAGACCGCGAAAAATAATTGCCGGTTCAGAAACAAACAGTGATAAATAATTGCCGGCTTTGGAATCGGACGGCGTAAAATAATTGATGACCGCCGGATAAAACCCACGGCACACGCAGAACGTGCGCTTTGCATAAAACCGGCACACAAGGAAGCAAACGCCCGGATAAATCAGGGCGCACCCATAATCAAGGAGGAAAACAATGGAAGCACGAGAGATAATCGCGTTCATAGGAAACGCAGAGAAAAAAACACCTGTAAAGGTTTATGTAAAAGAGAAGGCACCTGTTGATTTTGCAGGCTGTCAGGTTTTCGGCAGCGGCGACAAAATCGTTTTCGGCGACTGGAATCAGATCAGCGAGATTCTGGAAAAGAACGCAGACAGCATCGAGGATTATGTAATCGAAAACGACTGCAGGAATTCGGCAATCCCGCTTCTCGATATGAAAAATATCAAAGCGCGTATTGAACCGGGCGCAATAATCAGAGACAAGGTGGAAATCGGTGACAATGCGGTTATCATGATGGGTGCGATAATCAATATCGGAGCAGTTATCGGCGAGGGCAGCATGATTGACATGGGTGCGGTTCTCGGAGGCAGAGCAACGGTCGGAAAGAACTGTCACATCGGTGCGGGCACTGTGCTGGCAGGTGTTATCGAGCCGCCTAGTGCACAGCCTGTAATTGTTGAGGATGACGTTGTAATCGGTGCGAACGCAGTGGTTCTCGAAGGCTGCCGTATCGGAAAGGGCGCCGTGGTTGCAGCCGGAGCGGTTGTTGTGGACGATGTGCCGGCAGGAGTCGTAGTTGCAGGCGTTCCTGCGAGAGTGATAAAAGACGCCTCGGATACTGCTGCCGAAAAGCTCGAGATTGTCGATCTGCTGAGAAAGCTGTAGGGCTTGTGAATATGAGAAGATTTTTAAAGGAACATGCGGCGAAAACTCCGATTTCCTTTCATATGCCGGGGCATAAAGGCTCCGGCATTTTTCGCAGATACGGATATGGAGATTTCCTCGATAACCTTATAGACTATGACCTGACTGAAATACCGGGTGCGGACAATCTGTTCCAGGCGGAGGGCATTCTTATGGATGTTCAGAAGAAATATGCTGAGCTTTATGATGTAAAGCACTCATATCTTCTGATTAACGGTACCAGCGGCGGTATTCTCGCGTCTGTTCTCGCGGCCGTAAAGCCGGGCGGGAAGCTGATTATGGCCAGAAACTGTCACAAATCGGTGTTCAATGCACTGACCCTGGGGCAGATAGAACCGGTATATGCTCAGCCGACTCTGCTTGAGGAGCAGGGAATTACCGGTGCCGTTTCTCCGGAGGAGATAGAACGCTGCCTGGCGGAAAATCCGGATGCACAGGCTGTTATACTGCCGAGCCCGAATTATTACGGAATCTGCAGTGACATCAGGGCGATAGCAGAGATTGTGCACAGAGCCGGGAAGGTGCTGATAACAGACCAGGCCCACGGCGCTCATCTGAAATTCTTTCACAAGTTCGGATACGGCAGCGGCATGCCGCCTGCGGCAGAGGACTGCGGCTCGGATATCACGATATGCAGCATACATAAAACTCTTGCTTCTATTACGCAGAGTGCCGTACTCAATCTGAATTCAGAACGCATCGACAGATATCTGCTTGAGGATAAGCTGCAGGCTGTTGAAAGCACAAGTCCTTCTTATCTTCTGATGGGATTCCTGGATGTCAATGCCGATCTTCTGATGAATTATGGAAAGGAAGCAATCGGCAGCTGGTCTGAGAACGTGGGCTGGTTTTACAAAGCGGCAGAAGACATAGAGGGGCTGGCTGTTCTTCAGACGAACGCAGACTCAAACGCAGGTCCGGACTCAATTCGTTATGCGGAAGGAAATTCGGCTAACCGGCGGGAGGGTCTTGACCGCACGAAGATAAATCTAGATATGAGCAGCCTCGGAATCAGCGGAGCCCGTCTGGAGGAACTGCTGATGGAGGACAATATATTTTCGGAGCTGCATACCGGGAATATACTGATGCTGATGACGGGTATCGGTAATACGCGATCGGATATGGAAAAAGCCATAGCATCGCTGAAAAAAATAGCCGAAACTGCACGGAAGGCTTTCTTTGCGGGCCCGAGCGCCGGTTCGCCGGCTCAAATTGCCTCGGCGGCTGCCGGTCCGGACATCGGCTCGCCCGCCGGTCAGACAGCCCAAATCGGCCCGGGCGCCGGGTCACCGGTTGAATCGGCAGCGCCAGAGATTGAATCAGCAGCATCCGGAACCGTCTTGGCCGATGCCGGTCTGAGAATGACAATCTCCGGCGCTGCTCTGAAAGCAGAAGCAGTATCTGCAGACTCGAAAAAAGTCCGCAGAGTTCCGACTGCGGGAGCTTTACATGAAATACCTGCAGAAAAAGAGTTTGTTCTGCTGGAAAAATCCGCCGGACGTCTCTGCGCGGGCTCGATAATTCCTTATCCGCCCGGAATCCCTCTTGTGTGCCCGGGTGAGGAAATTACGGCTGGCATAGTAAGCTATATAGGCGCCCTTCGTGCCGCCGGTGAAAAAGTTATCGGAGTCAATGACCGCGGAGAGGTGCTTGTCGGGAAACAGGACTGATTCGAACCCGAATCACGTTGCGCAAGCTTCATAATTACCAAAAATCGTTCGCCGCATGCCTGTTATTGGTAAAAACAGCAGGTATGCGGCTGTTTTTATATGTGCGATTACCAAAATCAGATGTTTGCACCTCGTGTTTTGGTAAAAAAATATGCCGAATCTGTGATTTCTCGAAAAAAGTCATCAAAAATATATGATGAATCTGCTGAATTCAGAAAAAAGTTACCAAAATCGTAACCGTAAAGTGAGGATTTTGGTAAATGACGTATGCGTGACAAGGAATATTACCGGAATTTTACCAAATATGGCATTGCAGAGCCGAGATTTTGGTAAACGGAGACAGTCTCAACAGTATCCTCAAAGCTGAATCAACAGAGCAGCTTAAAGCTGAACCATATGAACGTACCGAGAATCGCACCGGAAGCCGCAACGGTTTTCGAGATTGTCCCTTGACAACACGACTGTCGCTGCTCTGAATATTCATCATCATGTAAATCGCAGTGAATAACCGCTCAAAGCGGGCGGCCTGAGGCGTACGTTTAACAGGCGCAAGCCCCGAATCGGCCTGGTGTATGAAGAGGAAGTAAGAGTGGTTCTTAGGAGAGACACATATATTGACAATAAAT
Source organism: Bacteroidaceae bacterium (assembly GCA_963614095.1). Classification (GTDB taxonomy): domain Bacteria; phylum Bacillota; class Clostridia; order Peptostreptococcales; family Anaerovoracaceae; genus Lentihominibacter. Next base: position 2,294 of record CAVECM010000119.1, on the reverse strand, counting down.
GTTTTGAATGGTAAAATATACAAAAAGCCAATGCAAGTATTCAATAAATGCAGAAAATAGTACCAGAAGGGGAAAGATGGGAGATAAAAAAGATGGGGGATAAAATAGAACAGACCTTTGAGAGCAGACATTTTATAAAGCTGCAGGCTTTATATGAGGCAGAAAAAAACAGGCTGAGCCGGATGAAGTACGAATACAGCCGGCTGCCGGACGGCGAAATACTGATACCATATAAAAATGCACATGCAACATATTATGTATATAAAAACGGCGTGCAGAAATCTGTAAAACGCGATGAACCGGTGGTTAATAAGCTTATGCGTAAACGGGTGCTGAAACGTACAATCATGGTGCAGGAGGTGTGGTGCAAATCGCTGAATCAGGCGGAGAAAAATATCAGGCGAGGGCTGAAGGCTATGCGGAAAAAAGGCGCAGAACAGACTGTGGTACGAATACTTGCGATGCCGGAAAGTGATATGTTTATTATGGAACCGGGTGAATATAAGTGGAGGAATGAGAAAATTTGTCAGAATCCATACAGACGAGAGCAATTGAAATATCGAACTTCAATGGGTGTAATGGTTAGATCCAAGTCTGAAAAAATTATAGCTGATAAACTTGAATATTATGGTATTCCATATAGATATGAAGCAGAACTGGTTATAAATGGGAGCCGGTATTATCCTGATTTTACGGTGCTGCTTTCAGATGGCAGGATATTGATATGGGAACACTTCGGTCTTATGGATGATATTGATTATTCAAACAAGGCATGGCAGAAAATTGAAAATTACAGAATTGCCGGATATGTTCAGCATACAAATTTGATCTGCACATATGAAAGTGATATTGAGAACGATAAGATTATTGATGAAATAATAAAACGATTCATCTTACAAAATTGATATCATGAAGGATTGAAAAACATTAAAAAACGGTTCAACTGATTATAAAAAGTACTAAAAAAGAGCGGCTGCCGGATATCGGCTCAGCCGCTCTTATAAAAATCAGTTTCTGTTCAACCGAGACATCGGTCAGACTGATCAGACAATTCCTGTCCTATCGGAACTGCCGGTCCTGGTTTGTCAGGTCGTTTTTATTCAACCGGAACTGTCCAGCCCATCTCATCAGGAATAGTGCCTGTCTGGATACCGTAAATAGTATCATAAAGCTCCTGTGCGACAGGTCCGATTTCTCCGTTGTTTATAATCATGTCCTCATCCTTGTATTTGAGCTCGCCTACAGGTGAGATGACTGCAGCGGTTCCGGATGCGAACATTTCCTTGAAAGTGCCGTCTTTATAAGCCTGAACAACTTCATCGATAGCCATTCTTCTTTCGGATACCTTAACACCTTTTTTCTTGAGAATCTGAATAACTGTGTCTCTTGTTATACCCGGAAGGATAGTGCCGTCGAGCGGAGCTGTGATTACTTCATCGCCGATTACGAAGAATGCATTCGATGTTCCGACTTCCTCAACATATTTTCTGTGAACGCCGTCGAGCCAGAGAATCTGTTCGAATCCCTGAGCGTGTGCCTCTTCCTGAGCCTTCAGGCTGGCTGCATAGTTTCCGCCGCACTTGGCTTCGCCGGTACCGCCCTCGGTAGCTCTTACGTATTTGTCCTCAACATAAAGCTTTGTCGGTGTGAGGCCGCCTTCATAATAAGGACCTACCGGGCTGAGGATGATGATGAATTTATAGTGTGTTGAACGACGCACTCCGAGGAATGCCTCGTCAGCGATTATGAACGGTCTGATGTAAAGCGCAGTGCCTTCTTTCTGCGGAATCCAGTCTGCGTCGATTTTAACGAGCGCCTTTATGGCTTCAACGTAGAGGTCTTCATCAATCTGCGGTATGCAGAGACGGTCGTTTGTTCTGTTTGTTCTCTTTGCGTTCATGTCAGGTCTGAACAGCTGAACCTTTCCTTCCGGAGTTTTGTAAGCCTTGAGTCCCTCGAACATTGTCTGAGCATAATGGAAAACCACAGCAGCCGGGTCGAGGCTCAGCGGGCCGTAAGGGACGATTCTTCCATCGTGCCAGCCCTTGCCGTCTTCATATTCCATGATGAACATGTGGTCAGTGAATTTTTTACCGAAACCCAGAGTGTCAGGATCCGGTTTAGCTTTTGGATTTGAGGTTTTTGTGATAGAAAAGTTATATTTCATAGCTCTCTCCTTTATATTATTGATTTATTGATACTCGTGTTTCCTTGGCAGCCGTTTCTACCGGAGGCCGCGCATACTCAGCAGAACTCTCAGAGCTTCTTCGCGAGGTGCTATGCAAAGCCTGCGG
>CAVECM010000118.1:0-5648 GCA_963614095.1 Bacteroidaceae bacterium | reverse complement strand
CACCGCCGATAACGGAACACAGCTTCTTGTGCCCGAGGCGCTTCGCCTTGACATATAGTGAAACTGCTGCGCCTACCTGACCGGCTCCGGCCAGTGCTAATGCCGGCAGGAGCATTATATAGCCGAATTCCTGAAGCTGAACGGCATACAGCGCTACAAGGCCGTGATGCATACCGCAGGCAACTAAAGGAAGCAGTATTGCAGCTGAAATATAACCGACAGCAATTCGAACGAAAAGGATGTCCGTCATACATGCCTGACTGATTACCCAGGCGATGCCTGTTGAGACATATCCGAAAAAAGGCATGATAATTAAGATGTAAGGAACGACGCAGAGAAGCATTGTCAGAAGCGGCGTAAGGATTACATCAAGGTTCGCAGGCATTCTTCTGCGAATGAATTTCTCAACATGTGACATGATATATACACCGCAGATGACAGCCAGAATACCGCCCTTACCCGCCTGAAGAATTGAACTCAGCGGTGCGGATTCATTATATAAGCCCAGAATCATCGCAATCTCATTAATGCCCTGAAGAGACGTTATCATGCCCAGCATACCGCCGAGAATAGGTGTTGCCTTGTATGCCTCCGCTGCACGATAACCGCACCAGGCCGTAATATAGGTCATGAAGGCAGTACTTATAAGTGAGAGCATCTGCCATATCAGGTAAAGCGATTTAATGTCCTTATAATCCGGAGCAAGCTGAGCGATCAGTGAAGCTGCACCCATACAGAGTCCGGCAGTGATTACGCCGGGAATGAGGGGGATAAATATGTCACCGCAGAACTTAAGGCTCTCTCGAAAAGAACGCTGCCTCAGACTATTCAGCTTGAAGCCTTTGTTATGCCCTGAGTCCGACTCAGAGCTTTCGACAGAGGCGATGCCCTTCTCGTGACAGATATCTGCCAGCTTTCTGCTGTTTCCCGGTCCTACCACAATTTCATAGCGGTTGGCTCTGTCATGTACAAGTCCTATTACCTTTTCAGCTGTTCTGAGCTTGTCTTCCTGCACATCTGCTTCATTCTTCACAACGGCGCGAAGTCTGGTCATACAGTTTGTTATACAGCTTATATTGTCAGGTCCGCCAAGTGCGGTTATAAGGGAGTCGACTATTTCGCAATCTTTCATTTTGTATTCCTTTTTATAAATATCTGAGGCTTTATGTATCAATCTGCACGTCAAACGGCCAAAAGGCCCTTTGACCCTGTTTTTATATGGTAACATAATATAAATTTATAGGAAAGAAAATTTTTGAAAAAAGGACGGCTCCCGGGAGGCAGGCGCCCTGATAATCAGAAGTTCTCATAAATCGACATGGCATGACATGGCAGGCAGGGCAGATTCGGGACTTTCACCCGTTAGAAAAGTGCGCCGCCGGGCGCACCTGAAAAAAGAGCCGCCGCTTAATGCGGCAGCCCCTTTTAACAGTTTATTTCTCCGCATTTTCCGTACTGCGGCATTTTCGTTCTCTGCGGCCTTTTATACCAGATATACAGTCGTATTCACACATTCCCAGTTCTTGATTTCTGTTGTGCATACGCAGACTTTCCTCTCGAGCCATTTGTATCTCTCGTCGCCTGTTTTGAAAAGCACTGTGCCCTTGAAATAATATTCATCCGGCGATACCGCTTCACCCTTCATGAGCTTCTCTTCAAGCTCGGCATCAATATCAAGAAGGGCTTTCATTTCCATTAATATATGAGCTCCGTCTTCCGTCTTGAGCATCATCAGCGAATCAATGTCATTCTGCCCCGGATTCGGAGTATAAGTCGCACCCATTCCCACAGGAACGATTTCTCCCCGCATTTCATCTCCCTCAAAACGTCCGCCGTCCGTCGGTGAAATAAGAGTCGCTCCATTGCATGTCATCCCCATATCTATATCATGCTCCTGGATAATACTCATGGTGAAAAGTTTCTTCATAATTGTACCTCCGTATAATAAATACATATATGTTTTCCCAAGGTTTATTCTCCTCAGTTTCATTTTGCCGGCGAGGCCCCTCATCTGCCGGCACAGTCTGTCATATTTTACCACGCCGCACGATGCCGGTGCAGGCCGCGGGCTGAAAAGCGCTGCTGTCTGCAGTATGCCGCAGACTAATGCCTCAGAGCTGAATACGGCACGAACTAAAGCGTTCCCTGAACAAGCTCCCCGTCAAACACAACGGCCTCAACCCTGATATCCTTCAGCTGATTGAGCGGTGTCTCGAACGGATCCCTGTCGACCACAATCAGATTCGCACGCTTGCCGCTTTCCAGCGAACCGATCTTGTCCTGCCATCTCAGCTGCACCGCACCGCTGATGGTATATCCCTTCAGCAGAGTTGCCAGATCAAATCTTGCGGATGCCTCAGGTCTCATGCTGTCCGGATATTTTTCCGGATCAAGCGGGAACTCAGGATCGATTCTCGTTGCCGCCACCTGCATTCCGAAGAACGGATAAGCTCTGTGCATCTCATACGCAGTAACTACATCACTCGAAAATGCGACCATCGCGCCGCTTTCCAGCATCTGACTGAACTGATACATCCTGCGCCATTTTTCCTCGGTGTAATAATTCATGGCCTCCTCGCCGAAATATCCGCCCGACCAGTGGCAGCTCCAGTTTATGTCAATACCGAGCTGTGCAGGTCTTCCCATATCCGACGGGTCAACCACCTCACAGTGCGCGAACACCGGCTGGCATACCCACGGCTCGCCGTTTTCCGCCGCGATTTTCTGCGCCGCCTCGACCGCATCGCATCCGACTCTGAATGCCCTGTCGCCGACCATATGAATGTGCAGATCGAGCCCCTCCTTGTTGCAGAGCACGAAGCACTTCGTCAGCTCGTCGGTCTCCATCATAATCTCGCCGTAATTCCCGGGATCGTGTATATGTTCATGCAGAGATGCAGAGTTTCCGCTCTCGTTGGTTCCGTCCAGGAAGAGCTTCATCGTATTGAACTTGATGTGTTCCGTCGTGTAAAGCTCGCTGTATTCTCTCAGCTTCGCGATTTTTTCGGGGAGATCCTTATATGTCCAGAATCTTACGGCCGCATCGTAGTAAAGGTGCAGCTTTCCGGCCTTGTCCATCTCATAGACAGTCTGTATCTGCCGATCGGTTTCAATCACTGCATCGAACAGCGCCGTGATGCCGCTTTCTCTCATGAGATCGAAGAACGGCTTCATTCTGTCCTCGGTCAGCTCTTCAGGCGGCTGCCAGCCTATAGCATCAAACATATTGTCCGCAAAATGCGTCCATGCCATTTCCTTTACCCATCCTGTCGGATTGCCCTGCTCGTCTCTGACGAAAATCTCCAGATTGCTCGGGTCAGGTGTATCCTTGTCGACTCCCAGCAGCTCCAGCATCTTGCTGTTAATCCAGCACAGGTGCTCACCGAAGTCCTGGCACAGTACCGGTCTGTCCGAAACGACCGCATCCAGCATCTCCTTGTTCGGTCCGTTTTCGTCGAACATTGATGTCGGATAATACTCAAAGTATATAAAAGGCAGCTCCTCCTTCGGATGTTCATTCACATACTGCCCGACGAATGCCAGCAGCTCCTCTGCATCCTCAGTCCACGGCAGCTTCACATGCCATGAGCTCGCCGAGCACACGCCCGGGTGGATATGGCTGTCGATAAAGCCCGGCAGAATTGTCTTGCCGGCAAGATCGTAAACCTGCACTGCATTGTCCGCTGCCGCACCGCAGTCTGCACCGCTTCCCGCCGGGGATCCGCATCCGCATGCGTTTTCCGGCATATACTGCTGCGCTCCTTTGAGATCTCCGGCATAGACGATGTCACGCCCTTCTGTCACGATGACCTCGGCCGATGTGTTTTCCGCCGGTCTGCCGTCTGCCTTCACAGCCGCTTTCCCTGCAGGATCCGCGGCCGATGTGTAAATTCTTGCATTTTTGTAAATCTGCATTTTTGCATCTCCCCTTAAACCATTTTTGTCTTTAACTTATTTCGGGCGCCGCACTCATGCAGCGCCCGAAAAATTATTGTCTCTTTTGTGTCCGGCAGCTTTTGTCTGCTGTTCTGTATCCGTTTCAGACAGTTTATGTCATTTATTCGATATCCATTTCAGGCGGCAGCTGTCTGAAGCCCTTTGTCTTGATAGCCAGAATTATGATTCCGATAGCAAGCCAGATAAGACCTATTATCTTTGCAGTTACTGCCATGTTGAACCACAGGTATACGCATATTGCCGTAGCAATCAGCGGAAGCACTGCGTAGTTGAATATCGCCTTTCCGCCGCGCTCGCCCTTTTTCTTCAGGAAAAGCACAGGCACTGAGATATTTACAAGAACGAATCCCGTCAGAGCGCCGAAGCTTACGAGTCCTACGCCGCCCATGATATTGTCTGTGAAGAATATGGCAACCAGTCCTATAACACCTACGATTATCAGGTTGTAAACCGGCACGCCTTTTTTGCTCATGTGTCCGAAGAATTTCTTCGGCAGAATGTTGTCGCGGCCCATGTTGTACATGATACGGATAACCGCTGCCTGTCCGGACAGTGCGCATGCCACGCTTCCGATGTTGTCGACAACGAGGAACATTATATCCATGTGCGGTATTGTATTAATCTTAGCCAGCAGCTCGAATATTCCGGAGTCCGGATCTTCCATCTGCAGATATCCTGTCGGCCACATTACCTGAGCGATATATGCTATCAGTGTAAAGATCACGCCTGCTCCCAGGCAGACCAGTACGATGGCTCTCGGAATATCCCTTACAGGATTCTTTGCTTCTTCGGATAATGTCGAAACCGCATCAAATCCGAGGAATGATACGCAGAGTATGGCAGCCGGATAAAGTACGAGTCTCATTTCGAAGACATCGGGGTTATAAAATGCAGTACCGTCTATAAGTCCTTTTGAATCTCCGTCTATTCCGCCGTTTACAATACTTATCACACCTACTACGATGAACAGTGCCATCATCAGAAGCTGTGCTCCTACGATAACTGTATCCACCTTTGCCGCTACGCTGATTCCCAGTGCGTTTACGAGGAACAGGAGTCCTACGATTATGACAACCCACACCCATGCAGGAACTGCGGGAACATAAGTCTCCATGTAAACTGCCACGCAGAGTATGCAGATCATCGGCAGAAGCAGATAATCAAGCAGCATTACCCAGCCTGCCACGAATCCGATATGCGGATTGAGCGACTGCTGTACATAAACGTAAGCTGAGCCTGATTTCTGGAATTCACGCGACATGTTCGCATAGCTGAACGCCGTAAAGAACATTGCCAGCGCTGTAATTACGAAACACGTCGGATACATGCCCTTGGATGAGACTGATATCGGACCGTAGTAGTTGAAGACTACTGTCGGAGCCATATACGCCAGTCCGAATATGACCAGCGAGCCTATCCCCAGGACCTTCTTGAATTCACCGTTTTGCTGTTGTGCATTTTCACTATTCATTATTTTTTTGCACCTCCCAGTAAATTAAAAATTGTATTTTTGTTATTTTCAGAATACAACGAGAGGTGTGTTAAAACAATGCCGACTTATAGACGTTTTTGTGCTTTTTTACACGAAAACGTCAATGAAAGCCGGCTGTTTTGAGATTAGAATAATGTATTTGAGTCGGGTTTTCGACAGTTGAATAAATGGCAAAAACTTCTGAACCGCATGGTTTCAA
>CAVECM010000117.1:0-5703 GCA_963614095.1 Bacteroidaceae bacterium | reverse complement strand
ATGATACACCCGCTATCATGCAGTCCTCGCTCGGAGTGATTACCAATAAAGAGGACTACAAAATAAGCAACCACGGCTGGCGGCTCTTTCTTCAGCGTGAAGACATTACATACGCTGAAAAAAATCATGTGAAAACGCTGCCCGGCGGCGAATATTTATGCACCTATCACAGCGGCTCCGTACGGGATTCCGATAAGGTTGTTGAAAAAATGATGAATTATGCAGAAGAACAGGGGTATGAGGCGCTCGGCGACGTTATCTTCCTTTCTATCATTGACGAATTTTTTACCTCGGACCCAAAAGAAATGATGTATGAGGTGCAAATCGCTGTAGCAAAATCATCGGAAAAAGCAGATTGAACAGACTGCAGAAGGCGATAAAGAGCAAGCCGGGGCACTGCCCCCGGCTTTAAAATACACTGAAAATTTACATAAACGTTCATATTTCAACAATCACCTTGATAAAAAGATGTTGACCTGTGACTTGCACTCTCAGCTACAATGAATTACGGAAAGAATAGAAACCAGTTGTTGGAATTTATCGTTTTTTTACGGAGGGAAGATATGGATGTAAAGAATCAACGTAAAGTCGGAATCGGCTACAGCATAGGAGAAGTGGCCACCCTGATATTTGAGCTGGTAGGCGCCTATGCAGTATATTATATGACAACAGTAAGAATGGTCAATGCCGGTACCGCCGGTTCAGTAATGTCAGGCGCAACTATTGCAGCGGCACTCACATCTATTGTAATCGGATATATCATAGACAGATACGGTTTATCCAAGCGCAAGGTTTCATATGCAGCTTTTGCGATTACATGTATCCTGTTTCTGCTGTTTTATGCACCTGTAGGTTTTACCGGCGGTGCTATGGTTGTATATCTCGGAATGACAGGTATATTTTTTTATGTGGCATATAACTGCTTTATAACCCCTTATGACTCAATGGGCGGAGACATCGTTACAGACAGCGGGGTAAGAACCTTTATGAGAACATTATGCACTATTTTTATTTTTATCGGCGTAATATTTGCGGATACTATTTCAACATATATCAGAGCGTGGCTGACAGGTGCCGGCATGGGCGAATATATGAGCTGGTTTGTTATGGCGCTTATACTCGTTGCAGTAAGTGTGATTGCAATATTAATAGCTCTGATAACAACAAAAGGCGCAGCGCAGCCGCAGACGACTGCAGAAATATCTGATAGAAAAGGAAATATTGTAAGCTCTTATATTGAAACTCTTAAAGTAAAAGAAGTACGCGTGATTTTCTTCTGGTCTATTGCATACTATATTGTAAATATGTTTACAACGACGCTGCTTCTGTACATGGGTATGTATGTACTCGGATTATCTGAAGCTGTCAGCGCTACACTGTTCGTAGTATGTGTGGCTGCAACGATTGTCGCATCTCCGCTTACGCCGCTGCTCTCCGGCAGACTCGGAAAAAAGAAGGCCTTTCTTCTTATGTCATTTGTATATCTGATTTATTCAATTTATCTGCTTATCAATAATCAGTCAGGGCTCATTGATGGAATTATTTATGCGGCTTCGTTCAGTATCGTTAATGTTGTAGTGCAGAGCCTCAGTTTCTCAATGCTTTATGACGTAAACGAAGTGGTTGAATTCAAATTAGGTGTATCGAAGGGGACAGAAACACTCGGACTACTGAACGGCGGCACTGCAATCGGATATGCAATCGGTACATTCCTGGCGGGACAGGTGCTGAGTCTCGGAGGCTTTGACGGATCTGTACTTGAGCAGAGTCAGAAAACCGTAGATTTTATTCATTACGGATGCGTAATTATTCCGGCACTCTTTGTTATCATAAGTGCACTTATAGTTCTGGTAGGTTACAAAGTAAATGAAAAGAATCACGAAAAACTTGTCGAGGCTCTTCAGTTAAAGAGAGAAGGCAAGGAATACTCGACAGAGGGATTTGAAGAGCTCCTTTAAATCAATACTCTATCGAGGCAGATAACAAGCACAAAGAAGCAAAACAACACGTATCAATACAATACAAAAAAGCCTGTTATCCTTGTAACTGCAAGGGATAGCAGGCTTTTTTTCTGTTTAAGCGTCAAATTTAAAATACCGGATAAATATCAGCTGAAGGACTACATCATGGAATTCCGACAGGTGCGAAATTTACATTATCCCGATATCCGGCAGGCTGATATACTTCACCATGAAACATACCGTCTGTTATTTGCTCTCTCCGTAAGGTCTTATCGTTCTGAGCAGGTCATAAACATCGCTTCGATAGTTGCTCTCGCATGACCACGATGTATCAGCTTTTACTACCATCGTATATTTTGTGTCACTATTGTATGCTTTCCATTCCGTCACGCCATCGCCGTTAGGATCGCCTGTCTTGGCGAAATTGTAAAGCGCAGTCTGTGTCATTGTTATGAGTTCATCCGGCATTTTCTCAGGGTCGCCTGTAAGCTCGGTATATCCTTCTTTTGTTCCGAATTCAAAGCATACATCCATCGTATGCAGTGCTCTTCCCCAAGGTGAAACCTCTGCAGCATCGCCTGAGTAATCCAGAACCTCATCTTTGTCAGGTGCATATTCCCAATAGTACAGATATACATTTTCATTCTGAGCGGACTGTGCCTCGGCTGTAACCAGTGACGGATAAGGGGCGGCAAGCTCGTTCCACAGATCCATTGTGATTTTTACTTTATCATCTCCGAGCGCGCAGAATTTCTCATAGAATGTCGGATCATCAAGAACATTGTATCTGCCGTATACGCCTGCTCGTTCTGTTTCTCTTTCCTGCAGCATTTCATAAATCGGAGTCGGGTCTGTTATAGGTTCCGAAATGCTGTTATCCCAGTCGATGGCCGATCCGTCTTCCTCACCGTTCACTGCACCGATCAGAAGGTCGATGTCCTTTGCGGATCCGTTTTTCAGATCATCCCACCACGTTTCAGAAATCACATCGCCGTCAGCGCATCTGTTGCCGAGATCGGTTTCATCTGTGATTTTTTCGATTTTATCATTGATTTCTTCATCAGTAAGTGCTGTCAGTTCGTCAATAGAGCTTACGCCCAGAATCTCGAAGGCCTTCTGTGAATCCTCGGCTACCTTTTCTTTTGAAATTGCAACCTGGGACTGCACTCCGCTGTTTTCCACAATCCTGTTGAAATACTGATTTGAATCAGGATCTGCCATCAGCATCTGGACAGCCGCGCCGCCCGACGAATGTCCCATTACTGTTACATTGTCAGCGTCTCCGCCCCATGCCTCGATGTTTTCGCTCACCCATTTCAGGGCCTGTGTCTGGTCGAGCTTGGAAATGTTCCTGCTCTTTGCATAATCATCCGTGTAGCCCTCAAGCGATGACAGGTCGCATCCGCCCATAAAGTTCAGTCTGTAATTTATTGTAACGAAAACGCAGTCCTCTCCGTCCGGAAGGTTTCTTACAAAATACTGCGGGTCATAGCAAGGGTCATTGGCACCGCCCCATATATAGCTGCCTCCATGTATCCATACAATTACCGGTTTGTCTTTGCTCGTCACGTCCTTGGTAAAAACATTCAGGAAGAGGCAGTCCTGTGAGCACTCGCCCTGAGAGGCAACCTCGACTTCACTGTACGGCTGTATACACGATGCTCCCCAGTCTGTGGCATCAATTTCATCCTCTTCTGTTGTAGTTACATCAGTTGCCGGCTGGAACGGTTTAAACTCACCGTAACGGATGCCCTTGAATTCCGAAACCCCGTCGTTTTCCACACCGGTGTATGTGCCCGTCGGTGAAGCCACTACCGGAGCTTCCGATGTTTCCTCACTTCCGCATCCTGTCATGAATGCCATGCTCCCGACGAGCACAGCTGACATACCCAGCACAAGTAATTTTTTCCTCAGCATGATTCCTCTCCTTTCTTCATCCGGTCAAAGAAACCGAACTTTTTAATAAACAAATCAGTTTCCGGTTCTCAGATTCGAAAACTGCCTTTTCGGCTGCTGTAAAACGCTCGTTTAGTCATTTATTCAGCCGTTGTTTATTGAATTGTTCAGAACCCCGCCGGAACATCCCATTTGCGTGATTACTCTGTAATCATATATAATTTTCAGAAAAATGTCAATTTTTAATTTTTGCCGAGTTTTTTATACGCAATAACATGTACTGAAAAAAATACATTAAAGGCTGCGCCACATCGGAGGCTTTGAAAGCACAGGAAATTCTGTGGAAGAGAAGCGGCGAGGGATGGAGTCAGTGTTTATATGAGCGCTATTACGGAAGAAAGATGTTTAAATACATTAACAGTGGAAACCAAAATGGCGAAAACGAGAAGAATTATCTTGTATGGTAAAAACAGTATACCCGTTCCGCGGCTGCAGAACGGGCAATATATTTAAGTGTAACCTGCACACCGGCAGCACGGGCGACAGAAACCAGCAGCTTACATAATTTAAAAGCGAAAGAGCTCGCAGCACGAGCCCTTTTGTTTTTCGGACATGTCCGGTGCAGGCGCTAAAATAACTAAGGTGTCTCTGTATATTGACAGTCAGCTGCGCTGTAACATCTGTTTTGATTATAAATGAATAGCGTTAATTGCGCGTTGCTTTTCATTTCTGCTTCAAGTATACTGGCATTAGGATTAGAACTGATAGCTGACATCTGTCGAACGTTCAAGGCAGCCATGTCGGCACCGGTAGGTTCTGTTTCCTGTAAAATGTAGGGTGGAATTTTTAGGAGGAAATTAATGGCAAATACATGGACTGTATATATTCAGGTAAATGGTATAGAAATGGCAGATTATATGATTGAAGAAATGGAGGTCTCACAGGAGGAGTACGATGCTATGCAGGATGCTGTAGCAAATAATATCCCTCTAAGAGAACTGGACTTCTATAAATCGCTGGTGTCAAGAGCGGCAGATTTAGTTGACTTTGATGCATATCTTGATGAAAACGAGGAGCCTGACGAAGAGAATTATTATGTACCAAGGGAAGAACTGGAGGAGATTCCGGAGGAACTTAAGGATAATATCGAGTATCGCAAGGAGCTTGTTTTTGATGAGGAATCGTATCAGGACGATTACGACACTTGGAAAGGGCACGCTTATGCTTATTTTGGCATCGCCGCAATTGACATATACGACCCGGGAGATATGGAACGGTTCAAGAAAAAATACATCGGAAGAGAACTGGAAAAGGATACTGAGCTTGAGTTTGAAGAAATCGGAGAACGTGTTGTCCGCTATAAAGTACATATCATGACAGATAATGGTTTCATCAGCGATATTGAAATCATTGCAGATGGGGTTGAATCTGATGGCCTTAAGTGGTCTTCGTCTTCAGAGGCTTATCCTGGATATGATTTTTTAGTAGAAGAAATAGATAAAAGACTGGAAAATCCCGGTGTCATAGTATTCTAATTTGATATAAGGGCAATAAGAAAAGATTTGAAATGAAGATGTTTCCGAGTGCACAGGTGCTTGTTTAAAGATTGCTTGGTACACTCGGATTTTTCTTTTATTGAAATTTATCCATTAGCGTAATTTGTAGCTGGGAAAACATGATAAATAGGAGGGGACTTACGAAATATGAATAAAACACGTTGAAACGTGCATGTGCGGAGGGCATACTTATAATAAAGTTTTTATAACCTGAGTTGATAAAATAGAGCGATTATATGGATAACTTCGAATAAGATGATAAATATAGAGGAGAAATTACAATATGTTTG
>CAVECM010000116.1:0-5747 GCA_963614095.1 Bacteroidaceae bacterium | reverse complement strand
GCATACGGCAATCAGATTTATTGCTTCAGCCGGCTATATATACTTCTTCAGCTGGCTGTATATATATCAGCCTGCTGTTAATAAAAACAAACAAAACATATCCACAGGGCAGCCCGTAAACATGGGATGCTTTTAAAGTCGCAGGACGGAAAGGAAAAACAGAGATGAGCATGACTCAGAGTAAAAGGCAAAACGCAAAGAGGCGGATAATGGCGGCCATAATGGCGGCGGCACTGATTATCAGCGGACTTTTCACCGCATCGGATTCATACGCGGCAGACGGGGTCGGCGAGGGTACATACGTGACACTTAAATACGACCACCGCATTTTTTACGGCACAGGAGACGGAGGCTACTCAAACCTCATGAGGGCGAGCGGAATCGACGATTCACTGGGAGAAAGATTCGTGTTCTGCCTCCAGCCGCACCTGAAATCACCGGCAAACGGAAGCTACCGGATCGACAAAATGTACACAGGCGATACCGGAACGGATGCGATGCTGCGAAAGCTCGTGTACTACGCAAAGGGCTACCCCGGATGGCAGGAAGGACAGGCACGCTGGTTTGCAGACGGAACATGGTCAGACGATGCGGTGTACGGAATATTCCACATCGCGCTTGCATATGTGACCGCAGGCTGTGACGATGACATGAAGGCATGGGGCGGCGGAACCGTAAGGGAAGCCATGTATTCCGCATACTGGGCAAAGATGAAGGAAATAGTGGCGGACTGCGGGAAAGAAGGCGAGGTGCCGGATCCGCCGGAAGGCTTCAAGGTTTTCTATATCAGAGAATCCGGATGCCAGGACATAGTCGGCGGAATACTGGAAAACGGAAAACTCACCCTTACCAAGAAATCCGCAGACACCTCAATGACGGATAAGAACACCTGCTACAGCCTTGAAGGAGCACAGTTCACAGTGTACGACACAGACGGAAAAGAGGCCGCAGTATTGACAGCGGACAAAGACGGAAAGACGAATGCAGCGGAGCTGAAGGCAGGAACATACACGGTGAAGGAGACAAAGATTCCGGAAGGGTATGCAAAGGCCGCAGATCAGAAGGTCACAGTAAAGGCGGGGAGAACAGCGACGGTTTCGTTTGAAGACCAGCCTAAAAACAATCCCGTGAAGCTGATTATCGCAAAGGGCGACAGCGAAACGAAAAAGGCGGAGGCACAGGGAGCGGCATCACTTGAAGGTGCGGTTTACGAGATAAAATACTATAAGCACACATCATCGGGGAAAACCCTTGCGGGGACATGGAGAGTAAAGACAGATAAGGACGGACGTGCGGAACTTTCCGAAAAATACCTTGATGAGACATTCGAAAACAGCGAGTTTTACACATCGTCGGAAGGAGCAGTGTGCTTCCCTCTCGGGACGGTGACGGTGCAGGAAATCAAGGCGCCGGAAGGATATCTTGTAAATGATGACATATACAGCTGCGAGATAAAAAGCGGAGACGCGGAGCAGGAAACCGTGGACTTTTACAGGGCGGCAGAGGCCGGAACTGACAAAGAGGCAGAGGAACAGGTAAAGAGAGCGGATCTTGATTTCGTAAAGGTCGCGGATGGCAGCCTCATGCGGATGGTGAACGTGCCCTTCAGGATAACGTCGCTCACAACCGGTGAAAGTCATGTGATTGTGACGGATAAAAACGGCTATGCATCCACGGCGAGTTCCTGGAACAGGCATACTGAAAACACCAACAGAGGCGAGAGTCCGGAGGACGGAATCTGGTTCGGCGAGGCGGAGCCGGATAACAGCAAAGGTGCGCTTATCTATGATGACTACGAGATTGAGGAGATAAGATGCGCGGCAAACAAGGGATATGACATCAAGAAGATAAGGGTGAGTGTCTATAAGGACTCGGTCACGGTGCACCTGGGGACGATGACTGATGACAGGATTGAAATCGGCACGCAGGCGTCTGACAAGGCCGACGGCGACAAGGTGCTTGAGGCAGGTGCGAAGGTCACTGTCACCGATACTGTAAAGTACAGCGGTCTTCAGGCAGGAACGGAGTATAAGCTCATCGGAAGACTGATTGACAAGTCAACGGGAAAAACTCTTGAAGCCGGAGGAAAGCTCATCAGCTCAGAGGTGACTTTCACTGCGGAAAAGTCAGATGGTACGGCGCACGTTGAGTTCACGTTTGATACGACGGGGCTTGAAGGGAAGGAGCTTGTCGTATTTGAAAAGCTTTATTTTGCGGGAGATCTGATTGCGGACCATGAGGATATAAATGACGAGGGTCAGACTGTGAAGGTTGAAAAAACACCGCTCGTTCCCGCAACCGGAGACAGCAGCGGTGTCAGATGGTATATCGCAGCAGGCATTGCAGCGCTGCTTGTAATGGCGGGTATCGCTGCCGAATGGGTAAGAAAGAATAGAAGAGGTGAAACTGGACCAGGTGAAGTTACCGGAGCTGAAGGCGATGAAGTGGCTGAAGCTGAAACCGGAGCGGACAGCAGAGCAGCTGAGCCTAAAGCTACGGAAGCCTCAGACCGCATGGACAGCAATACCGAAGCCCGTGACGCAGAATCCGGAACCGGAGCCGATAGCGAAAAATGAGAAGACATTCGGATCTGGTAAGCATACAGAATAAGCTGCAAATCCCGGCGGGTTATTGAGAAAAATTATCAATAGCGGGCCTCGGGATACAATGCAGCAGTGAATATCCGAATGATATCAGAACTTCATAAAAATGAATTTACAGGTGAAAGCGCAGAGAAATCTGCGCTTTTCGTCGTTTAAGAAAGGCGGTGAGAGCATTGAAGAAAATACTGTGCCCGGAAAGCTGCAGGTACAGGAACGCGGAGTCGGCGCTGTGCGGATTCTGCCTGAAAAAGATACTGCGCGAAAAAGAAAAAGCAAAACAAAGGAGCGAAACGCAGGAAACAGAAGAAGACGCTGAAGAAATGCAGGATATGCGGAAGGAAAAGGGGGAAATACCAAATGAACGAAAATGATAAAATGAAGGCTTTGAATGCGATTCCGGATGCGGAGTTCACTGCAAAAGGATCTGCAGAAATTCTGCCGCAGGATATGGCAGTCACAGATATATCACTTGAAGGAATTCCTGTTGTTATTGAGTTTCAGAATGCAGCAGGGGACCGGAGTGCAGCTGCATTTTATGCGGGCATGGCAGAAGATTATGCGGGCAGCGGTAGTCTTAAGGAAGACAGTAATGACTTCTGAAAAAAACGCAAAGAAGCAGCAGAGACCGCAGACCGGCAGGAGCAGCGGATAAAACTACAGATGAAGGGAGAGATGAACATGGCAGACATCATCATACAGGACATGCAGAGTCTGCGGGAGATGATTGAAAATGAACTAAGTGACGGAACGATTATCAGAATAAGTTTCGGAGAGGAGGACGAGGAAAATGGCAGAGCAGAAGAATCCGGAAATGAATCCGGCAGCGCAGGAAAATAAACCCGGGAAAACGGAAGAAGAGAAAGACATCAGTAATCCCGGGGGCGTCAGCAGGGAAACAGAAAAAGATATCAAGGCCGGAGGAAAAGGCACTGCAGGAACAGATAAAGATATCAGAAAACCCGATAAGGATAACCGGGAAGCAGATGAAAACAGCACACAGGAACAAAGACCCGGCGAACCCGAACAGAAGCTGAACGAGCTTTCAGTCGTGAATGTGCGCCTTGTCAGGGAGCCGTCGCTGATAAGCGAGAATCCGGTGGAGACATCAAACGATGCGGTATCTGTCGTGGAGAAATTCATCTCCGGATTCGACCGTGAAGTCTTCTGCATACTGAACCTGGCAACCGACGGAAAACCGATAAGCATGAATGTCGTGAGCATAGGAACGCTGAACGCATCATATGTCAGCCCCAGAGAGGTTTTCAAGTCATGCGTGCTTTCCAATGCAGCCGCATTCCTGGGATTCCACTGTCATCCGTCAGGCAGTGCGAGGCCTTCAAGAGATGATGTGCTCGTGACGCAGCGGCTGAAGGAGGCCGGAGATCTCATGGAGATAAAGTTTCTCGATCATATAATCGTAGGATGCGGGTCCGGGAAAACATACAGCTTCAGAGCGGACGGCCTGATGGACAGAGATGACATGGTGAAGGAATATGACAGAAGAAGAGCCGAAAAAATGTGGGCAAGATAAGTACAGAAAAACGGGAGGAATAACGATGTGGGTAACAGATGAAGATAAAAGAGCGGCCAAGGCAGTGGACGTGTTTCCGTATCTTGAGACTGCAGATCCGTCGGAGCTTGTGAAGCTCTCACAGAATGAATACTGCCTGAGAAGTCACGACAGCTTCAAGATTTCGCATAAAGACGGCAAATGGCTGTGGTTCTGGTATTCAAGGGGAGTCGGCGGGCGGTCCGCGGTGGACTATCTTATGAAGGTAAAAGGCTACAGATTTCTGGACGCGGTGAACGAAGTCAACAGGGCGACGGGGAGAAGCAGCGCGGCTTTGCATAAGGCGGCGGGACACAGGAAAAAGCTCAGGCTTCCTGCGAAAAATACGAACAATGCGACTGCGGTGCGCTATCTCACAGGCAGAGGGATAGACGAAAAGCTTATAAATGAACTGATAGAGGGAGAAATGCTTTTCGAGAGTTTTCCGCATAAAAGCGCGGTGTTTATGGGTTTTGATTCTGATGGAAAGCCTGCACATGCGGCGTACCGAGCGACGGATTCGGATGCAAAGGGCGACTATTCGGGGAGCGATAAGCGTTACGCGTTCCGGCTGGAAAAGGAAGGTGCGGATACCGTGAGGGTGTTTGAGTCGGCGATAGATCTGCTTTCATATATCACAATATGCAGGCTCCGGGGGATGACAGATATATGTGAGAGCATGATATCGACCGCCGGGATAAACACGGCAGGCGGAGGCGGATGCAGACCCCCGCTGGCACTTAAAGCATATCTTGAGAACCATCCTCAGACAGAGAAAGTCATACTGCAGCTTGATAATGACGAACCCGGGCGGGCAGCTGCGGAGAGTATACGGGACGCTCTGCAGGGAGAATATACAGTGGACATCATGTTCTGCGGAGAGGGAAAGGATTATAACGAATGGCTGCAGATTTTGAGGAAGGGGGGCGGAAAATGAGCAATGAGAAAATGATAGATGTGATAATGGTGGAGCCGATGAGGCCGCCGGGGATGGTGAGCATGAGGGATAATACCAAGGCCATGCAGGAAGCTGTCGGCGGAGAAATCGAGGAATACATGCCGTTTGATGATGACATCGCAATCGTCTGCAATCAGGAGGGAAAGCATTCGGGGCTTCCGCTGAACAGGGCTATAAGAGATGAAAACGGAGAGATTATTGATGTGATAGCAGGCACGTTTTTTATTGCGTATGCACCGCCTGAAAGCGAGGAGTTTCTGTCCATGCCGGAAGAGCTTTCCGGAAAGTATATGGAAAAGTTCAGGTATCCTGAGAAGTTCTTCATGGGCAGGCAGGGCATTGAGGCGGTCAGGGTAAACCCGGAAAGAAGCGGACCGGAAAGATAAAGCCGGGAGAAGTCATTGACTGGGTACGGTGATAAGGAAAGTGAGGAGAGATGCAATGGAGTGCGCATTTTTATATTTCTGCTGCGGGATGGCCGCGGGTATCATACTGGCTGCGATATCCGCACTGATATTTTCAGCGGATGAAGATGCAGACATGGAGGAACAGATATCTGAAAGAGAAGAAAAGGAGAAAATGATATGAGTAACGAGAAAACAGGAAAAGAAAACGAACAGGTAACATTTGAAATCAC
>CAVECM010000115.1:0-5782 GCA_963614095.1 Bacteroidaceae bacterium | reverse complement strand
CGGGATATTGAAAAGCGCATCGGATTTTTAAGGCGGAGGAAGAATGAGATACGAAGGAGATATATACAGACCGCCGAGTGAGGCATACAGCCTGCTCGTGCAGGTCACAATAGGATGCACGCACAACAAGTGTACATTCTGCAAAATGTTCAAGGATAAAAAATTCAGAGTAAGAAATCCTCAGGAAGTGTTTGAGGATCTGGCATGGGCAAGACGAAGATACAGCAGAGTCGAGAGAATGTTTCTGTGTGACGGAGACGCACTGGCGCTTTCCAACAAAAGGCTGATGCCGATACTGGAATACATATCTGACAATTTCCCGGAGTGCGAAAGAGTCACGATATACGGCAGAGCTACAGACGTACTCAAGAAAACAGATGAGGAGATGCGCGAGCTTTACGAGGCAGGAATGACCATGGTATACATCGGAGCCGAGTCCGGAAGTGATAAGGTTCTGAAGGATATATGCAAGGGCGAAACAAGACAGGAGCTCATCGATGCTGTCAGGAAAATCGAGGGATGCGGCATGCAGGCCTCGGTGACATTTATATCCGGGCTTGCCGGCAAGGACGGCTGGGAGGATCATGCGATACAGACAGGCACAATGATCAGCGAAATGGAGCCTTCATATGTAGGACTGCTGACGCTGATGGTAGAGCCGTCGGTGCCGATGGCAAAGGACATCGAATCAGGCAAGCTGAGACTTCTTTCACCGGATGAGGTTATGGCTGAGACGCTGCTGATGCTGGAGAACACCAATGTTACGAAAAAATGCGTATTCAGGAGCAATCATGCGTCCAATTATGTGTCGCTCAGAGGCGATTTGCCGGACGATAAAGAGAAGATGATGAATCTGCTCAGGAAAGCTATGAAAAACCATGATATGTTCAAGGATGAGCGATTCAGGGCGCTGTAAAGGGCAAGGAGTAATTGATATGACTGCCGGGCAGAAATATGATAATGTCAGGGAAAATGCTGCAGCGGACAGCAGGAAAGAAAATTATGATATAAAACGCAGAGAGGACCGGATCGGCAAATATTTCGAAAAATATCTGAAAAGATTTGTCTTTGCGGAGCTTTCGGAGGAATTCGTAAACAAAGCAAAGCCGGGAGATATGCTGAGGGGCATCCCGGTTCCTTTGCGTGAGGAAGAAGTGAAGAACTTTGCAGAGGGCAGTGAGGTCTCGCTTTCGGTAATTGCAGAGAATATGACATGGGTCATAGGAAGTGATCCGCATTTCAGACATGCAGAAGCATATATCAGGATACTGTCGGCGTTTTTCGGCGGCAGTATATATGAGGGAATGCTGAAAACAGGCAGAGACGCTGCTGAGAAGGGCGATATGGATAACGCATGCATACACTTCCGTGCGGCTTTATGCATGAAGCCGGATTATCTTGATGCGATGTACAGCTATGCGAGAGCGTGCAGAGCAATGTATCTTGCGAGTGAAAATGAAGAGTATATCGGCCGGTTAAAGGCGGAAGCTCTGGAATGGTTTGAAATGCTGACAGAGGTTCATCCGGAATTCGCCCAAGGGTACTATTATCTCGGATATGCTTATCTCAATCTCGGGCTCTATGCAAAGGCTAGTATTTCGTGGAAAAAATTCATGAAGCTCAGCAGAATAAGCAAGGATAAAAAGGAAATAAGAAAAAGGCTTGAGCAGATTGAAGAACCGATTCGTATTGAAGAGGGCTGCAATGATATTCTGGCCGGAAGGTACGAAAGAGGCATCGAGCGGCTGGAGCCGTTCCTGGAATCCCGCTTCAGCGAATGGTGGCCGCTGCATTATTATCTCGGCGTGGCGTATGAAGAGGTCGGAAGAATAGAAGATGCCAAGATCAGATTAAAACAGGCTCTGAGGCTCAACGGGAGCCATCTGGAGACTATGCAGGAGCTGCTGGCGATATACAGAGCAGAGAATGATACCGACAATGCCGAAAAATATTCACGCAAGATTGCGATGGTTCAGTCACTGCTGGAGGAAGATCAGAAGGTCAATGCCGAGGCTATACGCAGGGAAGATGAGAGACTTCAGAAAAGTGAATCGAAAATGCTGGAGCCTGAGGTGATTTCTGTTGATTGATAAATCGATAAAATCGCCGGAATCATAAAATGATTTCCGGACGGACGGTGCTGCGCGGACAGGCTGACTGTTCACGCAGTTCGTCCATACAGTTTTCCCATGCAGTACAGAAGAGTCTGAACAGGGATGAGACTGCTTGTGCAGTTATTACGCTGCAGGGGCTGAAAAACAGCAGTCAGGCGGCAGTCGGACTGCAATTGAGTATCAGTTAAGCGTAAGTTTAACAGGGACGGCAGAAAAGGCGGTATCACAGTTCGTATTCTAAGATAAAAGAGTCGGAAAAAAAGGTTTTAAAAAAATATAAAAAAGTTTAAAAATATGCTTGACAGTATGCGGTATGATGCAGTATAATAAGTCTTGTCGTTGAGACAACAACAAAATATTCCAAGGTAGCTCAATGGTGGAGCACTCGGCTGTTAACCGATAGGCTGTGGGTTCGAGCCCCACCCTTGGAGCCAGAAAAAAATAATAATCTGAAGTTACCGCTTCAGATTATTATTTGCCGGAGTGGCGGAATTGGCAGACGCACAGGACTTAAAATCCTGCGATCCTAATCGATCGTACCGGTTCGACCCCGGTCTCCGGCACCAATCAATTTACTGAGGAATATAAAATTTAATAACATCGCGGGGTGGAGCAGCTGGTAGCTCGTCGGGCTCATAACCCGGAGGCCGTAGGTTCAAATCCTGCCCCCGCAACCAAGAAGACACACTCGGAGTTAAATGCTCCGAGTTTTTTAATTTCAACGCATCCCGGTGATTGTAAGGATTTCGGCGATTTATCGCATGTGCATGTGAGTGCAGTCAGGTGCACTCAGGTGTCGTTAAAATCGGTCTATGTCCAACTGCGGCTGGACATAAAAATAAATATCTGGATTAACGAGGAAACCAGAGCATATTATGAAAACAGTGGGAAACTTCCGCGAAAGCCTGAGGCTTTTACAGAAATACTGGAGAGGCTTTACATGAGAATCGAGTGTTGATTTATACTTAAGTCTGGGTCAGTTTTAAGTATAAATCAACAGCAATCCGCAGTCACGCAAAGCCTGCGATACATTTCTCGGAGTCGGTTACCTTGATAAAGAAAACAGGGATTATTACAATCGCTATCTGATAGCCGGACCGGACGGTGTCTGCGGCCTCGTGTCAAAATCGGAAGGCGAATCCGCAGTATTCAAACGGGGGAATTTCGGCAGCATCATAGAGACTCCTTTCGGAAAAATAGGAGTGGGTATCTGCTACGATTCCAGACGCAGGCATTTTTATGAGAATGTGAAAAACGAGGAGTTATCCCTGATTCTGTTTCCTCACGGCGCGCCGGCAGATTCGAAGACACCGGAAAAAGAACACATGGAAAACGATGAGCGGTGTATGCTATACGTTGATGCGTTCGGTGTTCCCGTCGTGTACATAAACAGCGTAGGAAAGCTGGAATATATGCCCGGTACGATGGGAGCGCTGATGAAAAACCATGGTTTCCGAATGAACGGAATGAGCAGGATTTATGCTCATAATGCTGCTCCGATTGATGTGGGGGTTCCTGAAGCAATCGGTTCCGATATCGACATTTCTCCGAAAAAGCGGAACAAAGACATTCACTTTCACGGAGAGGATATTTTGCCTGGGAACTGGCTGTTTAAACATCTCATTCTTATGCCGGATACCAAAAGAGGAATACGTTCCTATGAAGCAAATCGATAAAATCAAAGCGATACGTGTTATTGGTTATGGCGCACATCCTGATGGTCAGGCCGTGGTAAATTGACATTAGCTCTGACAATGGAGAATAAATTCTACTCGCAGTTGTAATGCGCAGTCGACAATATCGTTATACAGGATTGATCTGCATCGTTTGTAAATCGGAGCATTTATCCCGTCATAGTTGTGACGACATGACAAGATATTTGATGAGATAGTGTCAATCTTTTTAAATTGCAGGAAATAAAGCCTTGAAATTGTGAGAATGTCAAAGTTATCTCGTCGGCATCTCGTCAAATCTCGTCAAATCTCGTCAAATCTCGCCAAAATCATTGACTGCTTTGACGAGATTTATTATAATCATTACAAGACAAATCACCTTAGAGGAGATGATGACATGACTTATCAGGAAAGCGAAACTGTAGAACTGAAATCTGTTGTTGTGGACGACATCAAAAAAGAGATTATTGCCTTTGCCAACAGCGATGGCGGCAAGCTGTATATCGGCGTTCGGGATGATGGTGAGGTTATTGGTTTGGATAATCCGGACGGCAGTGCACTGCAAATCAGCAACATGGTGAGAGACTCCATAAAGCCAGATGTTACAATGTTTCTTCATTATCAAACGATAGAGGCGGACGGCAAGAAAATCATCGAGGTCAGTGTCCAGCGCGGGACAGACCGCCCTTACTACCTTGCCAAAAGAGGAATGCGTCCTGAGGGTGTCTATGTCCGGCAAGGCTATTCTTCCGTCCCGGCCACTGATGCAGGGATTCGCCGCATGATTAAGGAGACAGACGGCGACCACTTTGAGTCGATGCGTTCTTTGGAACAGACACTGACATTCGAGGCCACGGAAAAAGAATTTCGTCTTCGCAAAGTAGAGTTCGGGCCACAGCAAATGCATACACTCAAGTTCGTTGACAATGACGGCCTGTACAGCAATCTGGCGCTTCTTCTGTCTGAGCAGAATCCTCATACCATTAAGGCAGCTGTCTTTCAGGGAATCAACCAGTCGATTTTCAAGGATCGCCGAGAATTCGTCGGTTCTCTTATGAAGCAGATGAACGAGGTCTATGACTATATCGATTTTCATAATCAAACCCGTGCGACCATTGAAAAGCTGGCACGAATCGATGTTCGGGATTACCCGATTCTTGCAGTCAGAGAAGCTCTTTTGAACATTCTGGTACACAGAGATTATTCGTTCAGCGCCAGTGCCCTGATCAGTATTTATGACAATCATATGGAATTTGTGTCCGTTGGTGGCCTGATGCCGGGAATTGAGTTAGAAGATGTGTTGGCCGGCCTCTCTGTCTGCAGAAATCAAAACCTGGCCAATGTGTTTTATCGGCTGCATTTGATTGAAGCATACGGCACCGGCCTTAGAAAAATCATGGATGCTTATGAGGAATTTTCGGAAAAGCCCGTCATTTCTGTCACAAAGAACAGCTTTAAGATTACTCTTCCCAATGTCAACGTTGGATATACAGTTGGCACTGCCCCTGCGTCAGCCGGCGGTGTTACCTCCTCACCTGCGCAAAAGCTTGATGACAAGGAACAAAAGGTGCTGGACTATATTCAAAAGCATGGTGCAATTACAAGGCCGGAAACGGAGAAGCTGCTTGGAGTAAGCGCATCCACTGCGTCCCGTCTCCTTAAGAAAATGATTAAAAGCAATCGGCTGGCGCAGCAAGGCAAGGCGAGGAATATTCGGTATGTATCCATGAATTTAGAATAAGAGATATAAGGAAATAAACGCCAACCGCAGACATTACTGAATGCCGTTGACTTCGGTAAAAGAAAAGTGGTTGAGTCGCATGCACTGATTGAATACTTTTCAAGAAGGCACAACCACGAAAACACACTCGGAGTTAAACGCTCCGAGTGTGTTAATTTCAACGCATCCCAGTGATTACAAGGGCTTTAGTGATTTCTCGCATGTGCATGTGAGTGCAGTCAGGTGCACTCAGGTAACGTTAAAATCGGTCTATG